>NZ_MAJV01000110.1:0-73885 GCF_001691065.1 Aliivibrio sp. 1S128
CTACATATGGATAAATAAGAAATTCGATTCTAGCTCAAACCGTTAGAACTTGATTTTATTTTGCTCCCATCTTCTATACTGATGGGAGCCATTTATAAATGACTTTTTGATTTTAAAGTGCTTTCAGCAAATGAAAATAAATACGTCTTCATTTTCGCGTGGGTGGCGCGCTGATGAATATAATTGCTAAGTATTATTTCCCCGCCTCAAAGCACTTTAAAATCAATCAGTAGATACCTCATTCTATGCAGTGAAATCACTGATATGAATTAAATATTATAAGGATTCATCATGACAGTTGAAAACATCAGCCAAGCTAAAGTTGCCGGTGGTTGGCATAAACAGTACACACATACTTCATCAGCATTAAATTGCGATATGCGTTTTGCAATTTATCTTCCAGCTAATGCATCAGAGACAAATAAAGTCCCTGTGCTGTATTGGTTATCAGGCTTAACGTGTACTGATGAAAACTTTATGCAAAAAGCAGGCGCATTCAAAAAAGCGGCTGAATTAGGTATTGCTATTGTAGCAATGGATACAAGTCCTCGTGGTGAAGATGTACCTGATGATGCAGAAGGCGCGTACGATTTTGGCCTAGGTGCAGGGTTCTATTTAAACGCAACACAAGCGCCGTGGAATCGTCACTATCACATGTACGATTACGTAACTAAAGAGCTGCCTTCTTTAATTGAAGAGCATTTCCCTGTATCAGATAAAAAATCTATATCTGGTCATAGTATGGGTGGACACGGTGCAATTACTATCGGGTTAAAAAACCAAAATGCATACCAATCTATCTCTGCATTTAGCCCAATATCAAGCCCTATTAACTGCCCTTGGGGTCAAAAAGCATTAGGTCTATACCTTGGCGATAGTAAAGACACTTGGAAAGAATACGATAGCTCTGAGCTTCTTAAAAAAGGGGCTAAACTTCCGATTTTAGTTGACCAAGGTGAGGCCGATGGCTTCTTAGAAAATCAATTAAAACCTGAATACCTACTTTCTTCGGCAGAGCAATCTGGTGCGGATATAAATGTAAGAATGCAACCAGGTTACGACCACAGCTACTTCTTTATATCGACGTTTATTGATGGCCACCTAGAATTTCATGCTGCTTATTTAAATAAATAATACTGGTTTAAGATAAGTAAAAGCATAAACAACAAAAACCCAGAGTAGGTTCTCCTTCTCTGGGCTTTTTTATATCTAATAATCCAATACGATTAGATGAATGCTAATACTGGAGAGATACAAAGTAATATACCTGTCACGATGATTAAGTTAGTTGATAGACCTTTGTATTTATGAAGATCTGGCACCTTATGAACAAGATAAGCTGGAATTAAACAACCAACCAAACCAAACACAGGGCTACAAATTGATGTGAAAGATAAGATAGGTGCATTTAATGCGACTGCCGACCAAGCCAATAAAACAATAAATACCGTGATAAGTTTATTAACTAACTCTTTGTTAATCGCCGACTCATCCATGCGTCTTAGTAAAATATTCATCGCCAAACCACGACACGCTTCTTGGAATGCCATAAATACACCGAAGAATGAGGTAACTACAGCAAAAATATTAATCACGATACCCGTAACGGTAGCCCAACTGCCTGGGAAGTAATGAGCAATAATAGCGAGAGCTGAGATATTTTTATTCATCGCTTCTGCCGCTTGCTCTTGACTGATAGCAAAGGTAAATGACACAGCAAAAAAGAAAACAACAACAAATAAGATTGAAAAAGCAATATTCATCGCTCTTAGTGATTTATAACGTGCAACTTCAATTGATTTCTCACGTGAACGGTATGAGATAACCATAGGGCTAAGCGACTGAATAAAAAGAATAGACGTTAGTGTAAATGGAAGCGTAATGATCGCATCTTTTAGCATTGGGCCAAAAGAGCCAATGGCTGGTACGTTAGAAAAATCCCAACGAGAAACCAGTAATAACCCCATAACAGCAACTAATGAAAGTACTGTTACGGCCATAAAGCCAGATAATTTAAAGAGTAACTTCTCACCTTTAGAACCAATAAAAGCAAGTATACAAATTAAACCTAAACCATAAAACACGTTATCATTTAAATGCCCTTCCGTAACACCAAACGAATGTAAGTACGAAGAACTGTCATTGGTTACAGCAAGTGCGTATACCAATACCCAAATAACAAGCATGATGAAATAAAGGGCCCCTAAAGCTACCCCCCAGTTTTTACCTAAATATCCGGTAATCACACCAGGATAATCTGTACAAGTTTTTGCTTCGGCAAGAGTATTGATAAAAAGTTTTTGAAACAAATACATGGCTGGGTAACCAATAATTGAAGACAGAAGAAAAACCCAGATCCCCATGATACCTACTTGAACAGGCAAAAATACGATCCCTGCCCCTATCGCCATACCAATGCTGATTACAATCCATCCAATATCGACACTGTCGAATTTAGTGGCTTTTTTCCATTCAGAATCAGTCATATCACTTTTACCATGACTTGGATTCGCCAATGTAGCTGTGTTCATATAAAACTCCATCTTTGTAGGGAACATTATTTTTATAATTTTAAAGCGTCTAAACGCCATTTTTTGCAACTTTTGAAGAATTTACTCTCTAATTTAAAAATAACAATGCAATTTTATTTGAAATGATATCGAGATCTCAGTTCGTAAAATAAACAAAGATTTGCAACAAAGTCATTGCATTCCCTTACGAATAAGCATAAATTCAACTCACACAAAATAAATGCAATTATTTTTGCATAATTAAAAATCAAACTCCAAGTCAACAATAGTTGCAAAAAAAAGGATGGGAAATATGAAACAAATTATCGTGGCAAAATCAGCTCCAGAAGCAATCGGTCCTTACTCTCACGGTACTGCATTTAATGGTCTTATTTTCACATCAGGTCAATTACCTGTTGATGGCTCAACTGGCTCTGTTGTAGAAGGGGGCATTACCGCTCAATCAGTAATGTCTCTTAAAAACTTAATGTCAGTAATTGAAGCCGCTGATGGTGATGTGAATACGGTTTTAAAAACAACCTGCTACCTTGCTAACATCACTGATTTTTCAGCATTTAATGAAGTATATAAAACCGTTTTCCATACCGACTGCCCTGCTCGTTCTTGCTTTGCGGTAAAAGATCTTCCGCTTGGCGTATTAGTTGAAGTCGAAGCGATTGCTCACAAGAAAACAACGGTATAACTAAAAAGGTGAACAAAATGAACTCTACCTGGAAGCAATACATTACTATTTTAAAAAATGTCGTGAAGCCAGCTCTTGGCTGTACTGAACCTATTTGTGCGGCCTATGCAACAAGCGTAGCAACGCAAATGCTAGGAGAAAAAGCTGAAACAATTGATGTTTTTGTCTCTGATAATTTGTATAAAAATAGTATGGGTGTTTTTGTTCCAAGAACAGGTAGAGTTGGTCTTGCCATCGCAGCAGCGACTGGCGCTACAGGTGGAAACCCAGAAGCTGGTTTAGAAGTTCTTGCAAAACTGACTGAATCCCAAGTAAATGAAGCGCAACAACTTATTGATGCTGGCCGAGTTCAAGTAAAACGAGAAACTACAGAGGAGTTCATTTATTGTCGCGTTGTAGTTAAAGGCTCACAACATCACGCAGAAGTCACTATCAGCGGGGGTCACACTCTCATTGTAGAAAAACGACTTGATGGTAATGTCATTTTTTCCCTTGATTCTTCATTACCAAAAGCCTCTACCGCTTCTATTTGTGATGGTGTAGATATCACTATTTCATCCATTTATGACTTTGCAACTCACGCTGAATTCGATGACATTAAATTTATTCTTAAAGCTAAAGATCTCAATATTGCACTAGCTCAAGAAGGACTAAAGAACCCATACGGCTTAGAAGTGGGTCGAACTTATCAAAAGAATATAGATACTGGTTTACTTTCAAAAAGCTTAGATAGTGATATTTTAATTTATACCTCTGCAGCATCTGATGCTCGAATGGGTGGCGCGACTTTACCTGCTATGTCTAATTATGGCAGCGGTAATCAAGGTATAGCCGCAACGATTCCGGTCGTTAAAATGGCTGATTTTTATAATGCTGATGAAGAAGCATTAGCAAGAGCCTTTATTATGAGTCACCTTGGTGCCATTTACATCAAATCTCATTATCCACCACTATCCGCATTTTGTGGTAATGCCGTCACATCTGCTGCTGCAGCAATGGCAATGGTATATTTAGCGGGTGGTACATTCGAGCAATCTTGTTCAGCAATACAAAACACAATCAGTGATACTAGCGGTATGATCTGTGATGGTGCGAAATCAACCTGTGCGATGAAAGTAGGCAGCAGCGCCCAATCGGCAATGAAATCATCCTTACTCGCTTTGAATAATCATTGCGTAACGAAGCAGGGTGTTATTGCTGAAGATGTAGAAAAAACCATTCAAAACATCGGTAGAATGATAACAACTGGAATGCCAAATATTGATCATGAAATCATTGAAATAATGGCGTCATAATGAAAAGATGTCACTTACACACTAAGTGACATCATCTTTTTACCAACATAAAGAAAACATATGCTACATAAACTTTCTACTGCCGATAAACTCATACTGAAATCAACTTATAGTATTGTTGATGGCATTGCTGCTATGTTTGGAAAACATGTTGAAGTGGTACTGCACTCTCTTGATTCTGATAATCCATCAATCATAAAGATCGCTAATGGCCACGTCACTGGTCGTGGTATTGGTGCACCCATTACCAATCTTGCGTTAGAGAAATTGAAGGCAGGATCCGATGTATCGACACCTTATTTCACAAGAACTGATAAAGGTGAACTACTTCGCTCTGTTACTTCAATGATTAGAAATGAAGCAGGAATACCTATCGCTTTACTTTGCATTAACTCTAATCTTGATGTGCCAATGAATAGCTTCTTTATGGACCTATTCCCACAAGCAAATCAATTAGCAGCGTCACCTGAAACCTTTGCAAAAGACAGTATTGAAATGCTGACAGACTCTATTGCAAGAATACAAAGCGAAGTATTAGAAGATGAAAGCATTGCTATTTCTCGAAGAGTAAGAACCATTGTTGAACGTTTACATCATCAAGGGGCGTTTAATATAAAAGATGCGACTCAAATAACCGCCAACATTCTTAATGTGTCTAAAGACTCTGTTTATCGTTATTTAAGAAAATTTAAATAATAAAAAAGAAAAGAACGTCATACAAAAAAGCCCTGAGAACTTATCATTCTCAGGGCTTTTATTTTATAAGCTATTTCATAAAGCGAAGTGCTTATATTAACCAGGTAATTGGTATGTATATGGTGCTTGTATCCCTAGAGGAATACCTAGAGCCCAGTACGCTAGTAAGAAGATTGTCCAACCAATTAGCATAGCGATAGAGAAAGGCATCATTAGAGAAGCCAATGTACCGATACCTGTAGACTTAACATAACGTTGGCAATAAACCACTACTAATGGGAAGAATACCATTAATGGTGAGATGATATTTGAAACAGAATCACCTACACGGTATGCCGCTTGAGATAACTCAGGAGAGATACCAACACCCATTAGCATTGGAACTAATACTGGACCAATTAATGCCCATTTAGCTGATGCAGAACCGATTAATAGGTTTACAAATGCGGTAAGCAAAATCATACCAATAATCGTTAGCTGACCAGGAAGCTCCATTGCTTTAAGTACATCAGCACCGTACATCGCTAAGATTGTACCAATGTTCGATTGGCTGAACGCAACTAAGAACTGTGCACAGAAGAATGACATAACCATGTATGCACCCATTGTGCCCATCGTCTCTGACATTGCTTTGATTACATCATTACTGCTTTTAAACGTACCAGAAACTCGCCCAAAAACGATACCCGGAATGATAAATAAAATGAAGATAAGTGGAACAATAGACTTCATTAATGGCGCAGAGAATGAGGTAATTTGACCATCTGGAGAACGAAGCGCTGAATCTTCAGGGTAAATAAGCGCGATAAGTAATGCGATACCAGCAACCATTGCCCAACCTGCAAACTTAAATGCTCTTGATTCAATTTCAGTGAATGATCCTAAATCTGGCGCGGTTTCTGCATCTTTATCTACTGGTGTTTTCGCTAAACGAGGCTCAATGATTTTCTCGGTTACATACCAACCAATCACAACAATTAAAATTGAAGAAAGACCAGTAAAGTAAATATTTGCTAATGGGTTAACGATGTAAGACGTATCCAATACTTGTGCTGCAGTTTGTGTAAAACCGGCAAGTAATGGATCAATACCCGATGGAATAAAGTTAGCAGAGAAACCACCAGATACACCGGCAAATGCTGCGGCAATACCCGCTAACGGATGACGACCCGCCGCGTGGAAAATGATACCACCAAGTGGAATAACTAATACATAACCGGCATCTGCTGCTGTGTGTGACACAATCGCAACAAGGATAAGCATTGGTGTTAGTAATTTAGCTGGCGTGAAGTTCAGCATTTTCTTTAGGCCAGTTTGAATAAAGCCTGAAGAGTCAGCAACACCAACACCTAGCATGGCAACTAATACGATGCCTAATGGAGCAAAACTGGTAAAGTTAGTTACCATTGTTGCTAAAAAGTTTGCTAAAGAATCACCCGTTAAAAGGTTTTTCACTTGAACTGCATCTTGAGTAACAGGATGAATCAAGTCAAATTGTACTTGTGATAATAGCGCCGAAAGGCCCCAAACAATTAAAAGGCCCCAGAAAAACAGTAGTGCAGGATCTGGGATCTTATTACCTACTCGTTCGATTGTATTTAGAAAGCGATCCATACCACTTGGCTTAGATGCTTTCTCTGCTGCTTGGTTACTCATCCGTAACTCCATTTTGTTTAATGTTGTATGTAAAGATAAAGAGATTTAATTTTTTTTATTCTTTATCTATTCCTTTGCTAAATCAGTGTAAACCAGATATTGCTAAGAAAAGATGAATACATTGCATTTTCAGCACTGTGCAAATAGTAAATTTGTAAAATAATGTTTCAATGAAACATATAACTAACAAGGTTAATATTTACATTACAATAGAAACAAAAAAAGCGCCTTTCGGCGCTTTATTATATTCATCATTTAACAATTAAATTAGAATTATTCCCATTCAATCGTCGCTGGTGGTTTACCTGAAATATCGTAAACAACACGAGAAATACCACCAACTTCATTAATAATACGGTTAGATACTTTACCTAAGAAATCGTATGGTAAATGTGCCCAATGCGCCGTCATGAAATCAATTGTTTCTACCGCACGTAGAGAGACAACCCAATCGTATTTACGGCCATCACCCATTACGCCAACAGAGCGTACTGGTAAGAATACCGTGAATGCTTGAGATACTTTATTGTAAAGATCAGCATTATGAAGTTCTTCAATAAAGATCGCATCAGCACGACGAAGTAAATCACAGTACTCTTTCTTAACTTCGCCAAGAACACGTACACCTAGACCAGGTCCAGGGAACGGGTGACGATAAAGCATGTTGTATGGAAGACCTAATTCTAGACCGATCTTACGAACTTCATCTTTAAACAATTCACGTAACGGTTCAACAAGACCCATTTCCATGTCATCAGGAAGGCCGCCAACGTTATGGTGAGATTTAATAACGTGTGCTTTACCCGTTTTAGACGCCGCAGACTCGATAACGTCTGGGTAAATTGTCCCTTGAGCTAACCACTTAGCATTTGATAGTTTCTTAGATTCTTCATCAAAGATATCAACAAACACATGACCAATGATCTTACGCTTAGCTTCTGGATCGGATTCACCACTAAGAGCAGTTAAGAAACGCTCTTCAGCTTCAACATGAATGATCTTAAGACCAAAGCCTTCACTGAACATTTCCATCACTTGTTCTGCTTCATTTAAACGAAGTAAACCGTTATCAACAAATACACACGTTAGTTTGTCGCCAATTGCACGGTGAGCAAGCATCGCAACCACTGATGAATCAACACCACCAGATAATCCAAGGATAACTTCATCGTCACCCACTTGCTCTTTAATACGAGCAACTGCATCTTCAATGATAGATGCAGAAGTCCACAGACCTTCACAACCACATACATTAAGAACAAAGTTCTCAAGCATTTTTAGGCCATTTTTAGTGTGTGTTACTTCTGGGTGGAATTGAACACCGTAATATTTTTTCTCTTCATTCGCCATTGCAGCGTAAGGACAAGTTTCTGTCTCTGCAATTTTTACGAAATCAGATGGAATTTCAACAACTTTATCACCGTGGCTCATCCAAACATCTTGAGTTGCTTCAAGATCTTTAAACAACGCTGATTCGCCAGTTACTTGAACCGCAGCATAGCCAAACTCACGCTCAGTAGACGTTGCTACTTTACCGCCAAGTTGCTCTGCCATTGTTTGCATGCCGTAACATACACCGAATACAGGAACACCAGAATCAAATACATATTGAGGAGCACGAGGAGAATTTGCCTCTGTAACACTTTCTGGACCACCAGATAATATGATGCCATCAGGATTGAAGTCACGGATATCCGATTCTTCTACATCCCAGCTCCAAAGCTCACAGTAAACACCTATCTCACGAATACGACGCGCAACAAGCTGCGTGTATTGAGAACCAAAATCTAAAATAAGAATGCGTTGAGCGTGGATATTAGTCGTCATTAGTCTTTCTCAAAAAGTCATTTATTTAGTGTGGTTTTACTATAAAACCACACGCTTAAAATTGAATTTGGTACAAAGTATTTCTTCATATTTCAAAGAAAAATATGAAGAAAAATTAACCTAGGCGCTTTTTCTAACCTAAACGGTAGTTTGGTGCTTCTTTTGTGATCTGAACATCATGTACGTGCGATTCTTTCATACCCGCACCTGAGATTCGTACAAATTCTGCTTTAGTACGCATGTCTTCAATCGTTGCAGAACCCGTTAGACCCATACTTGAGCGTAAACCACCCATTTGTTGGTGAACGATCTCTTTTAGACGACCACGATAAGCGATACGACCTTCAATACCTTCTGGTACAAGTTTGTCGGCTGCATTATCTGATTGGAAGTAACGGTCTGAAGAACCTTGAGACATTGCGCCAAGAGAGCCCATGCCACGGTAAGATTTGTATGAACGACCTTGATAAAGAATAACTTCACCCGGTGCTTCTTCTGTACCAGCAAACATTGAGCCAACCATGACACATGATGCACCGGCAGCGATTGCTTTACAGATATCACCAGAGTAACGAATGCCGCCATCAGCAATAACAGGGATGCCGTGAGCATTTGCCACTTCAGCTGCGTCTGAAATTGCTGTAATTTGAGGAACACCAACACCCGTTACAATTCGAGTAGTACAAATTGAACCAGGGCCAATACCTACTTTAACCGCACTTACGCCAGCATCGATTAATGCTTGAGCGCCTAAACCAGTCGCAACGTTACCACCGATTATTTGTAGATCAGGGAAAGCAGCACGAGTTTCACGAATACGTTGTAAAACGCCTTCTGAGTGACCGTGTGATGAATCGATAAGTAGTACGTCAACACCCGCTTCAACAAGAGCAGCAACACGCTCTTCATTACCAGCACCCGCACCAACAGCAGCACCAACACGTAGACGACCACGTTCGTCTTTACATGCATTCGGTTTACGTTCTGCTTTATGGAAATCTTTTGCTGTGATCATACCAGTTAGTTGGAACTCATCGTTCACTACCAATACTTTCTCAACGCGAGCTTCATGCATTTTCTCTTGAACTTCTTCACGAGTTGCGCCTTCTTTAACAGAAGCTAAGCGTGATTTTGGCGTCATTACAACGTCAACTTTCTTAGATAAATCTGTTACGAAACGAACATCACGACCAGTAATGATACCAACAAGTTCATTAGTGTCAGTTACTACAGGGAAGCCAGCAAAACCGTGTTTTTCAGTCAGATCTTTCACATCTTGAATAGTTGCGTCAGGACGAACGGTTACTGGAGCAGAGACAACGCCTGCTTCAAAGATTTTTACTAAGCGAACTTCTTCAGCTTGCTGTTCAATTGACATGTTTTTGTGGATAAAACCGATGCCACCCTCTTGCGCTAAAGCAATAGCAAGACGCGCTTCTGTCACGGTATCCATTGATGCTGAAATCATTGGGATATTTAGAGAGATGCTCTTCGTTAACTGAGTGCGAATATCAGCGGTGTTAGGAAGAACAGTAGAGTGTGCTGGGACGAGTAAAACGTCATCGAAGGTTAAAGCTTCTTTTGCGATTCGTAGCATTTGCAATATCTCACAACATAAGGTGTTAAAAGAAATAAATCCCACTTTATCGTTTCGCATAATAAAGTGTTTTGGATTTGATATTGCAGACGGATTATACGCATCACGCAAACGCTTGGCTAGACATTTATTTGTTTTTAATTTGCATTTACCCCCTTGATATGTATTATATTGCCGCTAATTCCTATATTCATGTCTAAGGCATTCTGATGTCTCTCGATTCCAATCCTCGCATCTTTACTGTCTCTCGTCTTAACTCTGAAGTTCGCTTATTATTAGAGAATGAAATGGGAATTGTTTGGCTTGTTGGTGAAATATCCAACCTAACCGTGCCTGTTTCTGGCCACTGGTACCTCACCCTCAAAGACAGTCAAGCTCAAGTCAAATGTGCTATGTTTAAAGGCAATAACCGTCGAGTTACCTTTAAGCCCCAAAACGGTAAACAAGTTCTTGTTAAAGCCCGCCTTTCTCTTTATGAACCTCGTGGTGACTACCAAATAATCATTGAAAGTATGCAGCCCGAAGGAGATGGTCGTCTTCAACAAGAGTTTGATCAATTAAAAATGTCACTCGCCGCTGAAGGACTTTTTGCTCAAACAGCGAAACAACCTTTACCTGAGCAACCAAAACGTGTTGGCGTCATTACCTCGCAAACTGGCGCTGCGCTTTTTGATATTCTAAATGTATTAAAACGACGAGATCCTAATCTTCCTGTCGTGATTTATCCTACGATGGTTCAAGGGGCAAGCGCTGCAATTCAAATAGCTCAAGCGATTGGACGTGCCAATACTCGTAATGAATGTGATATTTTGATCGTTGGCCGTGGCGGTGGTTCTCTAGAGGATCTTTGGTGCTTCAACGAAGAAATAGTCGCTCGTACAATTGCAGCTAGTAAAATCCCTATCGTTAGTGCCGTTGGCCATGAAATAGACGTAACCATTGCAGATTTTGTTGCTGACGTTAGAGCTCCGACGCCTTCTGCAGCCGCTGAGTTAGTGAGCCGAGATTTATCTTCCCAGCTGCAAACTGTTACTCACCAGAAACGTCGTCTGAACAGTGCAATGGATCGCTATTTATCAGGGCAGCAGCGCCAATTATCAGCACTTCAACATCGTCTTGAAAAACAGCATCCACAAATGCAGTTAAATAATCAAAGCCAAAAACTAGATGATTTGAATCAGCGTTTAATGACGTATATGCAGCAACGCCTACAACGTCATCAGCATAAAATTGAAAACCTAACTCTCCGATTAAATAATTTATCTCCAAGTAAAAAAATCCCTCAAGATAAATTACGTATTGAAGAATTAAAACGTCGCTTATTAGATTCAATGGATAGAAATTTGCTCATGCAGCGCCATCAGTTAGCTCTAGCAGCAGAAAAACTGGATACTGTAAGCCCATTAGCAACATTACAACGCGGCTACTCTATTACTCGTAATAAGAAAGGCGCGGTTGTCACTTCAACAAAACAAGTAGAAACGGGTGAGAACATAACCACTCGCTTTGTCGATGGTGAAATTACATCTACCGTAATTAACTAAGACTAATTTCTACAAATTCTGTTTTCGCACGAGATTTTGATTTCAACTCATTACAATCATGACAAAAATAGCTTGGTGCACCACATGCATTGAGCTTTTCCATTTCTTTGTTGCAATCTGGACAGTAGGCTATTTTTTTAAAATCAACCTGACAAAAATCGCAATGATATCCTTCTTTATGCCAACGTAATTCAGACTGACATTTAGGACACTCATTTATTTGCATTGCATATTCCTTCTTAATTTATTTAAAAATAAATACAGACTCTCTGTACACATCAAAGAATGCGGATCTTCATGCTTATTGGGATCTGATCAGCGATCATGCCACTTAAGAACATTTATATAACCACACCCCGAAAGCATTAGTTACATATCCTGTCCTTCAATTTAAAACGATATAATGTTTCAATTAGTGGTTTTAAAACCAGAAGATCCAGAACATCAATCAGCATTAACCTTCTCTGTTTTAGTGGAAAAAACGCAAATTACACAAAATGCAAAATAAGAATTACATCTTATGTAATTTCAACTTTAAATTCGTTTTTTCGAATGAGTCAGCATTAATAATTCTTGTTCACCTTGTGTTTTCAGCTCAACTTTAATCTCTTGATATTCTTTAAATGAAGAGACATGAGTTCCACCACAAGGAAGTTTTACTACACCATCTATACCAAAATCTGCAATCCAGTAACGTGAATCGGTTAACGCTTTACCTTCACATTCAATAGAAACTTCATTTTCTAAGGCTAACCACACAGTTATCTGCTGATTTACTTGCTCAGTAATAGAGCTAAGATCAGCCATCAGTTCAGCACTATTCAAGCCACGCTTACGTAATGTTTTTCCTAGACGGTAAACATCTTCACACTGATCTTCTGTGACAAAACTGGTTTCCTGTGCATAGCTATTAAAATTGTGATGTCCTAATTCGTCTTTTCTATCTGCATCCTTACGCCAATAACTTGTATGTAATACTTTATTTAATGCGAGATAAGCGATATGACCTGCACTGTGCCCACGGCTCAATGCATCTTGGTATTCTTTATCAACCGTTAGTTCGACAGTATTTTCTACTGCAATATTAGATTTTTTAGAGATTAAATGCGATACAACAAACACCCACCCCGCTTCTCCACGTTTAATTGGGATATCTTTATCTATATATAGCTCACCGGTTGCCAATTCAATCGCACCCGTTTGACAAGCAAGTACTGGGTATTTAATCCCATTAATCACGACAGTACCTTTATCTTCAGGATGATCAGGCCAGATGTGGCTAACTGGATGAAAGGGCGTTTCTTTAGTAACAAACCATGTCCCTTGGTCTGTTTCTTTAATTAATTGAACAACTGACGTGTGTTGCCATGTGTTATGACAAAAAAGGATCTCTGTTGCTGATAGCTCTATCATAAATTTCACCTAAAAAAAACGCCCAACAAGGTGGGCGTTTTATTATTGACTATGTATAAGTAAGGTAATTAAAAATTACTTTTTATTACGGTTTTTCACCGCGCCAACTAGGCGCTTGCGTTGACGCTCTTGAGATAGAGTCAACTTGCCACCGCGATCTTCAAATGGGTTTTCACTATTCTGGAATTGAATACGAATAGGTGTGCCCATTATTTCTAATGATTTACGGAAGTAGTTCATTAAGAAACGTTTGTAAGAAGATGGTAATTCTTTTACTTGGTTACCGTGAATAACGATAAGCGGTGGGTTATAACCACCTGCGTGTGCATATTTCAATTTCACACGACGGCCACGAACCATTGGCGGTTGGTGATCATCTTGAGCCATTTTCATAACACGAGTAAGAACAGATGTACCTACACGTTTAGTTGCTGAAACATACGCTTCTTGTACTGATTCATATAAATGACCAACACCTGTACCATGCAACGCTGAAATAAAGTGCAGACGAGCAAAATCAACGAAACCTAGACGACGGTCTAGCTCAGATTTCACTTTTTCCTTAACTTCATTATCAAGACCATCCCACTTATTCACTGCAATCACTAATGAACGACCGGCGTTCAATGCAAAGCCTAATAAGCTTAGATCTTGATCTGAGATGTTTTCACGAGCATCGATAACAAGCAATACTACGTTAGCATCTTCAACCGCTTTCAATGTTTTGATTACAGAGAATTTCTCAACCGTTTCATTGATACGGCCACGGCGACGAACACCTGCAGTATCAATAAGTACGTATTCTTGACCTTCACGTTCCATTGGAATGTAAATAGAATCACGAGTAGTACCTGGCATATCGTAAACAACCACACGCTCTTCACCTAAAATACGGTTAATTAGCGTTGATTTACCTACGTTAGGACGACCGATAATCGCAAGTTTGATTGGTTGGTCTTGAAGGCGAGCAAAGTCTTTTTCTGCATCTTCTTCTGTTAAATCTTTTTCTTCTTCGTCAAAATCTTCAAATTCAGTAAGATCCATGATCTCACCATTTTCATCTTTCAAAGATTCTTGAATTAACTCTTCCATGAAAGGAGCAAGAGCCAACTCAAGTAGAGACGTTACACCACGACCATGTGATGCTGCAATTTGATAAACTTTATTCATCCCTAATTGCCAGAACTCAGCACTTGCTGCATCGGCATCAATACCATCGATCTTATTTACTACTAAGAACGTTGGTTTTTCGCGTGAGCGTAAGTGTTTTGCAATCGCTTCATCAGATGATGTTAAACCAGCACGGCCATCAACCATAAATAACACAACATCAGCTTCTTCAATCGCAGCTAATGACTGTTCAGCCATTTTAGTTTCTACACCTTCTTCAGTTCCATCAATACCGCCGGTATCGATCAAAATGAATTCAAGTTCTTCTAACTTAGCACGACCGTACTTACGGTCACGAGTTAAACCTGGAAAGTCAGCAACTAATGCATCCCTTGTGCGTGTAACACGGTTAAACAGCGTCGACTTACCAACATTTGGACGCCCTACCAGAGCAACAACAGGAATCATATATACCTCTTAATTTAATCATAGGCATAGCGCGAGCTAATACCAATTTGATGATAGTTTTTTTAATATGAACGGATAAAAACCATCACCAAATTGGATTATCTTTCACTATCTAAAAACAATAAAAGGCCCCAAAGTCAAAATGACTTGGAGCCAATTCACAATTATAGCAAATAAAACTTATTTAATTCGCATTTTTTTGATATCGCCTTCGCGAGTCACGATTAAAAAGCCATCTTCAACAATAATTGGGGATACTGCGATACCATCACTGTCGATCTCTTGTTGAGAAACGAACAGCCCAGTATCTCTATCTAACCAGTGTAGATAACCTTCACTGTCAGCTAAAACGATATAATTATCAATAATCATCGGTGAGGTCAGCTGACGGTATTCAAGCTCTTCATTGTTCCAAAGTTCAGTACCACTTCGAGCATCAACTGCCACAACGTGATCTTTCTCTGTTACTAAGAAAAGACGTTTACCATCTGACGACATATTTATCGCTGATGAGTAATTACGCTTCCATGCTGGCTGACCAGTACGTAGATCCAGTGCAATTAGCTGACCATTATAGCCAATGGTATATAAGCGCCCACCTAAAATAAGCGGAGAAGCATCAACATCAACTAAACGATCAATTTCAGTTGCGCCTTTTGGTGTGCCTACTGGTTGCTGCCATAACAATTGACCTTTAGAGATCAATGCAGCGGCTAAACGACCATTAGACATACCCCAGAATACACCACCAGAAATACTGACGGGAGCACTATCGCCACGAAGCGTTAAGTTAGGTACTTCACTGTTGATCTGCCATTTTTCATCGCCAGTCTCAGCATCAAAAGCAATTAATGCGCCGCGACTCGTATGAACAATGACATAACCTTCATCTGCTAATGGCTTAGCAAGAACTTCACCATCAACCGTTTTACGCCATAATTCTTCACCTGTTTCTGCATCAAGAGTTATTACCTCTCCATTCTCAGAACCAATGAATACTTTGCCATAAGTTAGGGTTAAACCACCCGACAATCGTGCGGATATATCTTGTTCTAAATCTTGCTCCCAAATGGTTTTACCATTTTCGGGATCAAGTGCTTTAACAAGACCATCACGGCTTGCGACATACACTTTTTGATAAGCATAAACAGGAGTTAAACGTGAAAAATAATGCCCAACCCCATCACCAATTGAACTTGTCCATTCCGTTGTTGGTTCAAATTGATTCTGAACAACAGGAACCGGTGCCATTACGATTGTATCTTCTTCACTCGCACAGCCAAAAAGCATGGAGAAACCAAAGGTACATAATGCCGCTTTTTTTAACACCTTACGCATTCAGTTGTCCTTACTCTGCTAAATCGTCCAGTTTCATTTGAACCGCTTGGTTCATTCCAGCTTGTAGTGCTTCAGTATAAGCAGTACGAGCCGTTGCTATGTCGCCTTGTTCTAGAGCAATATCACCTTTTAGTTCAGCAACACGAGCAGCCCAACTTGTTGATTTAACATTAGCTAATGTCGCTAAAGCGGCATCAAATTGAGTTTGTTCTGCTTGAATACGAGCAGAACGAATTTGAGCCGTCGCAATTAAAGATTCATCTTTACTGTTACTTGCTACCCAATTTAATTGCTCTAGTGCTGCATCAAGTTGACCTGCATCTACTTGAACTTTTGCTAACTGAAGTGCCGCTAATACCGCATACTCACTTTTAGCATGATCGGTAATAAATGCTTGTGTAGATTCAGCCGCTTCTGCACCAGAGGCTTGCAATTCTGTTAGTGTTTTTTCATAAGAAATTGAAGCTGTTTCTTTTGCTTCAATTTGTGTCGATTGGTAATATTTCCAACCTAAAATTGCACCAATACCAACAACGCCACCAACTACGACAGCCTTGCCGTTTTCTTTCCACCAACTTTTAATGGCTTCAACTTGTTGTTCTTCAGTTTCGTAGGCTTCCACGTCCTATCCTCTTAAATCAATTCAGCTAATTTTGCGAATACATCGGCTTGAGCGAACATTTCTTGTTCGCCAGTATGTAAATCTTTTACGTTTACTGTTTGCTCAGCCACTTCACTCTCACCTAAAATAAGAGCAACTGCAGCACCTGCGTTATCAGCACGTTTAAATTGCTTTTTAAAGTTACCACCACCGAAGTGACACATTACTCGTAAACCTGGAACTTGTTCGCGCAGTGACTCAGCCAGTTTCATTCCAGCCATTAGAGTTCCTTCACCAGACGTTACCATGTAAACATCCACTGAACGACGTACATCTGTTAGTTCTAATGTTTCCATTAGTAATACCAAACGCTCTAAGCCCATAGCAAAACCAACGGCAGGAGTTGTTTTACCGCCTAATTGCTCCACTAGGCCATCATAACGACCACCACCACATACCGTGCCTTGAGCGCCTAAACTTTCGGTGATCCACTCAAAAACAGTACGGTTATAATAATCTAATCCACGAACTAAACGTTCATTAACTTGATATTGGATGCCAGCAGCGTCAAGTAGTTCACATAAACCAGAAAAATGTGCTTTTGAATCATCATCTAAATACTCAGATAACTTAGGTGCATCACCTAAAATAGCTTGTACTTCTGGATTTTTAGTATCAAGAACTCGCATTGGGTTTGTGTGCATACGACGTTTGCAATCTTCATCCAACACATCTAGATGCTGTTCTAAAAATTCAACTAATGCGATACGGTAGTTAGCACGAGCCTCTAATGAACCGATAGAGTTCAATTCTAAACGAACGTGTTTATCAATACCTAATTCACGCCATAAACGTGCAGTCATCATGATAAGTTCGGCATCAACATCAGGACCGTTTAGGCCAAAGACTTCAACACCAACTTGGTGAAATTGACGGTAACGACCTTTTTGAGGGCGTTCATGACGGAACATTGGACCCATGTACCATAAGCGCTGTTCTTGGTTGTACAGTAAACCATTTTCAATCCCTGCACGCACACAGCCAGCGGTTCCTTCAGGACGAAGTGTTAAACTATCACCATTACGATCTTCAAACGTGTACATCTCTTTTTCAACAACGTCAGTCACTTCACCGATAGCACGCTTAAATAGATGAGTTTGTTCAACAATAGGCATACGAACTTCGTTGTAACCATATGCACTAATAACGCGTTTAACGCCATCTTCTACTTTATGCCACAATGGCGATTGTGTTGGAAGGCAGTCATTCATGCCTCGAATTGCTTGGATTGCTTTAGCCACGTTCACTTCCCAATGGGTTTTATTTATATCTGGTTTACTAATCAGTCAATCTGATTAACATCAATTTGGTTTTCTTTTGATAACATTGCCGCTTTTGCACGAATTTTTGCTTCTAGCTTATCCACAATATTGTCGTTATCAAAACGCTCTTTCTGACGAATGCCATCTTCATAGAAGGCACTTCTACGATTACTTCCCGCGATCCCCATATGAGACACTTCAGCCTCACCAGGACCGTTTACAACACAACCAATAAGGGACACGTCCATTGGTGTGATTAAATCTTCTAAACGCTGTTCTAACTCGTTTACTGTTGCAATAACATCAAACTCTTGACGAGAACATGTTGGGCAAGCAATAAAGTTAATACCACGAGAACGGATACGCAACGACTTTAATATATCAAAGCCAACTTTGATCTCTTCAATAGGATCTGCTGCCAATGAAATACGTAGAGTATCACCAATACCTTCAGACAATAACATGCCTAAACCAACGGCTGATTTAACAGAACCTGCACGAGCTCCGCCCGCTTCAGTAATGCCTAAGTGCAATGGTTGAGCAATTTGTTTTGCTAATAAACGGTAAGAGTCGACTGCTAAGAAAACATCTGATGCTTTTACGCTGACTTTAAATTGATCAAAGTTCATTCTTTCTAAAATATCTACATGGCGCATTGCCGACTCAAGTAACGCTTGGGCCGTTGGCTCTTTGTATTTAATTTGAATGTCTTTTTCTAATGAACCGCCATTCACGCCAATGCGAATAGGAATGTTTTTATCTTTTGCACAATCAACAACAGAACGAATACGCTGCTCGTTACCAATATTACCAGGGTTGATACGTAAGCAATCAACACCATACTCCGCTACTTGTAACGCGATACGGTAATCAAAATGAATATCAGCGACTAATGGCACTGACACTTGCTGTTTAATTAACTTAAACGCTTCCGCAGCATCCATCGTTGGAACCGAAACTCGTACAATGTCAGCACCGACTTTTTGAAGTGCATTAATTTGTGCAACGGTAGCTGCAACATCAGTCGTTAACGTATTTGTCATAGACTGAACAGCGATAGGTGCGCCATCACCAATAGGCACATTACCCACATAAATGCGGGTAGATTGGCGACGTTTGATTGGGGACTCTATATGCATGGAATCAACTCATTATTGAGGTAGGGTTAATCGTGCAACTTTACCAGCTGGGTATGCTGATAAATCAACAGGCTTACCTTTATAAGTTAGGGTTACAGCGCTTGGTGCACCGATAACTAATTTATAAGGCGCTTTACCTGTTAACTTCAATGTTTGATTTGTTTTTTTAACGCCCGAGTACAAACGGTTGTTTGAGGCATCTTGAACTTGTAACCAGCAATCACTCTTGAATGTCATAACAACATCTTCACTAACTATTGCTATTTTATCTTCAACTTTTTCTTCAGAAACCGCTGCCGTTTCTGGCTTTTTTACGATTTCTTTTTCAAGCGCTTCTGGAGACGTTTCTAATTCAGACATATTCGTATCAACGTCAAGCATCTCTGCTTCATCTAAAGGAGCAGCAGTCTCTGTTTCTGTCTTTTGAATTGTAGAATCCATTGATTCAGCTGTAGCCACTTCGCTGATCAATTCAGCATCATTACCACTCTCTAATTGAGCTTGTTCTTGCCACCACCATAGAACAGACATTCCCAGAATAATTGCAAAAATTACCCACGTCAGTTTCATAATACGATTATCGTGTTTTTCTCTTTTCGTCTTTCGAGAAAAGCTTTGCATATCATGTTGCTCTATTTTGGCTTTACCTAATTGATCTAATGCGTTTAGAACTTCAATTTCAGGTACATTTACCATTTTAGCGTAAGAGCGATAGTAGCCACGCGTAAAGGTGGCCAGCTTTCCCATATCAAATAGATCTGCTTCTATTTGCTCTAGAACTTCAACTCGTAAACGTAAGCGAGAAGAAACATCTTCTCGAGTTAACCCTAATGCTTCACGAGCTTCTTTTAATAGCAGCCCTGGAGCGACAATTGTTTCTACTTTTTCTTCAATATTTTCAGGAGTCATAATTTAAATAATTCTGATATTCTCTGGAGTCCGGATATTTTTTCCCGAGTAAATCTGCGTATTTTTTAACTAAATGCGCATTGCCTGCTTTTTTTTCTAATTCTATGAGTAAGCTTAGGCTAACGGGTTTGTATCCGTACTTCTTAGTAAATTTAAACAGCGCAATTCTCGGTTCTGAATAGTTACCTTCATCAATATTCAATTTAGCCAATTGAAGGGTGGAACGAACGCGATTCGGATCGTGAGCCAATGAGCGCTCAAAATACGTTTTTGCTGTCACTTTATCCCCACTACCTAACGCACACATTGCGGCATTTTCATAACTTGCCGAAACAAGATAGTAGTAAGGTTGGTCTATTGCTTGAGTAAACTTCTGTTGAGCTTCCTCATATCGGCCATTTTTGCAAAGAAAAACGCCGTAGTTATTTAATACATTACCATTTTTTGACGAAGAACGTAATGCTCGTTTATAAGCCTTTTCCGCTAATTCGTTTTCATCTACTTGTTGATAATAATAGGCAAGGGAAGTTTGAGAGCGGTAATAGTCGGGAGCGTATCGTACAGCCAGTTCCAAATTTTCACGGGCTTTTATCATATTACCCGCATTTAAATAGCTTAATCCAAGAGTAACTCGAGCTTCAGCAGCTCGAATTATCTCAGCGTCGGTCATCTCATCGGATTCATTTACCGTGACACAACCGGCACTTACTAACAAACTCACCGTTAGTAGCGCGACTCTCCATTTTCTCATTCTGCCTTCCCTTGCTGTTATACAATAAGGTTAAACAGTTTTAACAGGGATAGCCTCACCTTGCTGTTTAACTTGAGTACGTTTAGTTCTATCGATTACATCACCCACTAATTGACCACAAGCGGCATCAATATCATCACCACGAGTTTTACGAACTGTTACCGTAAAATCATATTCCATTAGTGTTTTCATGAATCGATCGATACGTGAATTACTTGGCTTCTTGTATGGTGACCCAGGATATGGGTTAAATGGAATCAAATTAATCTTTGCAGGGGTATCTTTTAGCAATTCTGCGAGTTGTCTTGCATGATCCATATCGTCATTAATATGATCTAAAAGTACGTACTCTACCGTTACGCGTCCACGGTTAGCATTTGATGATGCAATGTATTCACGAACACACGCTAAAAACGCGTCGATATTCCAACGATCATTAATTGGCATAATCTCACTGCGCAATTTATCGGTTGGAGCGTGAAGAGAAATAGCTAAAGCAACGTCAACTTTACCAATCATTTGTTCTAAACCAGAAACGACACCTGATGTAGAGACGGTTACACGACGTTTAGATAAACCAAAACCTAGATCATCAAGCATGATATCTAATGATGGAATTAGGTTTTTCATGTTAAGTAATGGTTCGCCCATGCCCATCATTACAACATTCGTAATTGGACGACGACCCGTTTCTTTTTCTAGACCAATTTCACGAGCTGCACGCCAAATTTGGCCTACAATTTCAGACACTTTAAGGTTACGGTTAAAACCTTGTTGAGCAGTTGAGCAGAATGTACAAGCAAGTGCACAACCTACTTGAGAAGAGACGCATAACGTTGCACGATCACCATCAGGGATATAAACCGTTTCAACATCTTGATCGCCAACTTTCATTGCCCACTTGATAGTGCCATCTACAGAATGCTGAGCTTCAGATACGTAAGGAGCACGGATCTCACACTTATGCTTTAGTTTTTCACGAAGTTTTTTGTTGATATTGTTCATTTGATCGAAGTCATCACAACCAAAGTGATACATCCACTTCATGATTTGATCTGCACGGAAGGCCTTCTCTCCTAATTCCTCAGAAAAAAATGCTCGAAGTCCTTTACGATCAAAGTCCAGTAGATTGATTTTAGCTGTAGTCATGTTGCCTCTCTGATAAATAACATCACCGCGAATATCGGGCGCAGAATTGTACAAGTTTTGGGGGCATATTGCTAGAGGTTCGAGGTATTGCTGGGGATCAAAGAATAGAAACTATATGCACTTCGTGCCTAGATACTATAAGAGCAGATATACAACCAGTGTAAAAGAGTCTGCTCTTATAGAGAGCGAAGCGATTAATTCCTAGTTAATATAGAAACCTTAGCTTCGCTTATTTTTTAACATGATTTTATTCCGCTGGACGCGGACAAATTTCATCGCCAGCGAAGAAGTATGCAATTTCACGTGCTGCTGATTCAGGACTATCAGCGCCATGAACAGAGTTATGACGCATACTGATCGCATAATCAGCACGAAGTGATCCACAAGCGGCTTCTGTTGGGTTTGTTTTACCCATTAATTCACGATAACGAACAACCGCATTTTCACCTTCCAATACCTGTACCATTACTGGACCAGAAATCATGTAAGCAACTAGGTCATTAAAGAATTCTTTGCCTTCATGCTCTGCGTAAAAACCTTCAGCTTGTTCCTTAGTTAGATGTAACATTTTAGCAGCAACAACTTGCATACCTGTTTTTTCAATACGACGGTAAATTGCACCAATAAGATTACGCTTAACGGCATCGGGTTTTACAATTGAAAAAGTACGTTCTATTGTCATTTTACTTTCCTTTTTTCGAATTTCATTACTTCTTTTGAAGCTATTATAGTTATAAGAAAAAAGACCGAGTTTATGGCTCGATCTTTTCTGCGTTATTTTGTAAGTAGGTTCGCCAATGTCCTTACACCAACACCTGTTGCTCCGGCTGACCATTTATCAGAAGGCGATGTACGATATGTTGCTGAACAATCCATATGTAACCATCCTTTTTTATAATCATCAACAAAATAAGAAAGGAAGGCTGCTGCAGTACTAGCACCTGGTGAATATGTGCCAGACCCAATATTTGCTAAGTCTGCAAAATTCGATGGTAGCATAGCGCGGTGAAATTCCATTAATGGTAAACGCCACAGTCCTTCGTTTTCTTCCTGGGCTGATAACAATGCTTTTTGGCTTAATTCATCATCAAAACTTAATAATGAATGAAAATCATTACCAACGGCCATTTTAGCCGACCCTGTTAATGTTGCACAATCAATAATTAATTCTGGATTCTGTGCTGAAGCAAATTGAAGACCGTCGGCTAATACTAATCGCCCTTCTGCATCTGTATTTAATATCTCTACCGTTTTGCCATTCTTATAGGTAATGACATCACCTAATTTTAATGCTCGACCTGAGATCATATTTTCAGCACAGCATAGAATTAACTTAACACGCTTATCTAAACCACGAAGAATAGACATAGCAAGACCGGCAGTTGCTAGTGCAGAACCACCCATATCAGACTTCATTGATGCCATTCCACCTGATGGTTTAATGCTGTATCCACCTGAATCAAACGTGATCCCCTTACCAACAAGACAAGCGAATACAGGGGCATCAACATCACCTGTTGGGTTGTAATCCAATTGCAGCATCGCTGAAGTGCGCTCAGATCCGCGGCCAACAGCATAAGTACCAGTCCAACCTTCCGTTAAAAGATCTTTATCTTTTACAATTTTAGTTGTCACTGTTCCTGCTGGCGCCACTGACTTAATAAACTCAGAAGCCATCGTTGCCAATTGACGTGGCGCGACTTCTTCCGCTGTTTTATTGATGATGTCGCGTGTCCAGTTAGTCGTTAAAATACGTGCCTTCAGCTCATTTTCATCCACATCAGGTAATGCAGCCCAAGTCACATCGTTGTTCTTTTTAGAATTACGGAAACCCTGAATAAAAGACCAAATAGATTCAAGATCCCAATCTGACCCTTTTAATTCAACCTCAACAATGCCTTGGCCGTTTAACTTTCTAGCCGCTTGTTGAATTGCACTGCACACATCAGTATTTACACAGTGAATGACTGCGCCTTCAGCGGCAAATGAAATTAGCGCATTATCACCCCAATGAGCTGCTGCTACTTCTGTTGAAAGTTGTACTGTCATCTTTTGTGACATGGTGGATCTCCTTTAAATACGCAATAACTCCATATAATCACACAAGTTACCATGGTGATCTTTTATATTACGCGAATATCAAATAGGCATAAGCGAACAGAATGTTCGTTTTTATCTAATTTGCCTATTTTACCTTAGCGATACAAGGCGTTTACACAAAATGTAAGAGATTGATCTAGCCAATTGGTGGGATTTTATACGTTATAAGCTAGATCAATTAATACAACGAAATTAATCTCGTTCATCCATCCAACAGAGCATTATCGCTTCGAGTATCTTCTCACCAGAATGATTTGGATCGTCTTCAAATTCATCTAACGCCATCACCCATTCTCTTAAATCGGTAAAGCGAACAGTTTGTGGATCTATTTCAGGGTATTTTTCTGATAATTCTATTGCTATATCTCGTGAATCTATCCATTTCATGCTCATAATTTCATCCTTAATTACGTTATTACAGATATAAAAAAAGGTAAGTTCTGAAAGGTAAGTTCATCACTCACTCTTCATCCCTTACCTTTATCAAAAGGAACTTAATTAATCGGTAAGATTAATGATCTTCTGATGCTAAGTTTAGTGTATATTTTGGAATTTCTACCACTAAATCTTGTTTTGCCATTCTCGCTTGGCAACCTAGACGAGACTCTGGCTCTAAACCCCATGCTTTATCTAGCATATCATCTTCAAGCTCATCGCTTTCTTCTAGTGAGTCAAACCCTTCACGAATAACAATATGACACGTAGTACATGCACATGATTTCTCACACGCATGCTCAATAGCAATACCATTTTTTAACGCTACGTCTAAAACCGTATCGCCTTCATTGGCTTCAAGCACTGCACCTTCTGGGCATAGCTCACTGTGTGGTAGAACAATAATCTTTGGCATTTCTATACCTCATCAATAGATTGACCGGCTAATGCGGCGCGAATAGAAGCATCCATTCGACGCGCAGCAAACTCTTGGCTTGCTTCATCAGCGTGTTTAATTCCATCTTCAATTGCTTGCGTATCTGTACCTTGACGTACTATGATCAACGCTTCAACTGCTTGTAAAATTTCTGCTTGCTCTTCTTTGGATAGTAATGTGTCGCTATCATTATTAAGCGCAACAACTAACCCTTCGATAACACGATCCGCTTCAACTTGCTGCTCTGCTAATGCACGAGCTTGCATATCTTCTTTAGCAAACGTCATTGAATCTTTCAGCATGTTCGCTACTTCATTATCACTTAAACCATAAGAAGGCTTAACTTGGATATGAGATTGAACACCTGTGCTTTTTTCCATTGCCGTTACAGATAAAAGTCCATCAGCATCCACTTGGTAAGTCACTCGAATATGTGCAGCACCCGCCGTCATCGGTGGAATGCCTTTCAATGAGAAGCGAGCAAGAGAACGACCGTCTTCCACCATTTCACGTTCACCTTGAACAACGTGAACCATCATTCCTGTTTGACCATCTTTAAAGGTCGTAAATTCTTGTGCTTTCGCGACAGGAATAGTGGTATTGCGTGGAATGATTTTTTCAACCAAACCACCCATAGTTTCAATACCTAGAGACAATGGAATAACATCAAGCAGTAACATTTCAGCATCAGGTTTATTACCCACTAAAATATCCGCTTGAATGGCAGCACCAATAGCAACCACTTGGTCAGGGTCAATACTGGTTAATGGCGTTTTACCGAAATAATCACCAACAGAACTGCGAATGATAGGCGTTCTTGTCGAACCGCCAACCATAACCACTTCCATTACTTCTTCTGAGGTAATATCTGCATCTTTTAGAGCGCGACGACAAGCCATTAGCGTTTTCTTCACTAATGATTGAATTAATTGATTAAAGATATCAACCGTAATATTGCCTGACCATTCTTTAAAAGAAACAGTAACTGAATCTGCATCTGACAATGCCACTTTAGTTTCTGTTGCTAATGTTAAAAGCTCACGTTGTTCTTGATTAGAAAGTGCAGATGTAATACCTGCTTGGTTTTTAATCCATTGAGCTAATGCATGATCGAAATCATCACCACCCAGTGCTGAATCACCACCTGTTGCTAATACTTCAAATACGCCTTTTGATAAACGTAAGATTGAAATATCAAATGTCCCACCACCAAGATCATAGACTGCAATAACGCCTTCCTGACCTGAATCTAAGCCATAAGCAATCGCTGCGGCTGTTGGTTCATTTAATAGACGAAGAACAGTTAAGCCTGCTAATGTTGCTGCATCTTTTGTTCCTGCGCGCTGAGCATCATCAAAATAAGCCGGTACTGTAATTACCACACCTTCAAGATCACCACCTAACGTTGCTTGAGCACGATTAGATAACGATTTAAGGATCTCCGCTGATACTTGAACTGGATTAACATCACCTTGAGGTGTACTAATAACAGGTAACCCGTTATCACTTTCTGTAAATTGGTAAGGTAGATCAGGGTAACGCGCTTGAATGTCTTTCAATGAGCGTCCCATTAAACGTTTTACCGAAATAATGGTATTTTGAGGATCAGAAGCGGCTGATTGGTAAGCGTTGGCACCCACACAAATTTTATCGTTTTGATATTGCACCACGGACGGAAGAATTACGTTACCTTTTGTATCAGGTAATGTCTTTGCTTCACCACTTCGAACCGAAGCGACCAATGAGTTAGTTGTGCCTAAATCGATGCCGACTGCTAGTTTATGTTGATGTGGTGCAGCACTTTGTCCAGGCTCAGAAATTTGTAGAAATGCCATGAGTAATATCCTTCACTTAATTAATCTAACAAAGATTAATTTAATAATTTATCTTCTAACTTTTCGACTTCTTGATTTAGCTTATCAATAAACTTTAGTTTACGTACGCTTTGTGCCGCTTCTTGCCATGCATCCGCGTCTAACTGCTGTTCTAACTCAGCCAATTGTGATTTACGCATTGCGGAAACATTTTCAGAAAAATCAAATAGTGCACTTTCAGGATCAGAACTTGATGAGATGTCTTCTAAATCTTCTCGTAGTTCCATCTGTTGCATTAAAAACATTGGATCTTGCATCGTAGTTTGCTCACCACGTATGTCATGACCTTGTTCTGAAAGTAGATATTCTGCACGGGAAACTGGATTTTTTAGCGTTTGATAAGCGTCGTTAATTTGTGCCGCTTTTTGAACGGAAAGCAAGCGGTCACGCTCTGACGAAGTCGCGAAGTTATCGGGATGGAATCGTTTCTGCAATTCACGGAATTGAGCAGAAAGAAGGCCACCATCCAGTTTAAACTGGTTTGGTAGCCCAAATAATTCAAAATGATTCATAGTTAACGTTATGCTCTATACGTTGAAGCTTTCACCACACCCACATTCACTTTTTACGTTTGGATTGTTGAATTGGAAACCTTCATTTAAACCTTCTTTGGCAAAGTCTAATTCTGTTCCATCCATGTAAGCTAGGCTTTTAGGATCGATAATGATTTTTACACCAAACTCTTCAAACACTTCGTCTTCTTCGTTTAGTTCATCAACAAATTCAAGAATATACGCCATACCAGAGCAACCAGAGGTTCTTACGCCTAAACGTAGACCAATGCCTTTCCCTCTGTTTTCAAGAAATGTTTGAACACGGCTTGCTGCTGCTTCAGTAACTGAAATGGCCATACTACAACCTTTACTATATTTGTTTGTGGTCATGGGTGTCGTTAATTTATAACGACCTATATTAAACAATAAAGCGTCATATTTACATAATATAACGTAAACAAGACGCTTTATAATGTTACTTAATCTTAGTGTTTATTACGGTAATCTAGTACCGCTGCTTTAATCGCATCTTCCGCTAAGATTGAACAGTGTACTTTCACTGGTGGTAATTCTAGCTCTTCAGCAATTTCAGCATTTTTCAACGCAGCTGCTTCGTCTAGAGTTTTACCTTTTACCCATTCAGTAACTAATGAGCTTGATGCGATTGCTGAACCACAGCCGTATGTTTTGAATTTTGCATCTTCAATAATACCTTCTGGAGATACCTTGATTTGCAATTTCATTACATCACCACATGCAGGCGCACCAACCATACCACTACCAACCGATGGATCATCTTTTTCAAATGAACCAACGTTACGTGGGTTTTCGTAATGATCGATTACTTTTTCGCTATAAGCCATGATAAATACCTCTAAATTCTGGAACGTCCGTGTTAGTGGTGTGCCCACTCAACCGTGTTTAAGTCGATGCCTTCTTTATACATATCCCATAATGGAGACATATCACGCAGTTTGTTTACTGCTTGGCTAATTTGTGTGATTGCATGATCAATCTCTTCTTCTGTCGTATAACGACCAAATGAGAAACGAATTGAACTGTGTGCTAGCTCATCATTCAGACCTAACGCACGTAATACATACGATGGTTCAAGACTTGCTGACGTACATGCTGAACCTGAAGAAACCGCAAGATCTTTCAGTGCCATTAGCAATGATTCACCTTCAACAAATTCAAAGCTGATGTTTAAGTTATGTGGTACACGTTGGTCTAAATCACCATTAATGTGTACAGCTTCCATATCTTTAACGCCATCAAGAAGACGATCACGCATTGCTAAACAATGATCATAATCTTTTTGCATCTCTTCTTTTGCGATACGACACGCTTCACCCATGCCAACGATTTGATGAGTTGCTAATGTACCAGAACGGAAACCACGCTCATGACCGCCACCGTGCATTTGTGCTTCTAAACGAATACGTGGTTTACGACGAACGTACAATGCACCAATGCCTTTAGGGCCATACATTTTATGAGCAGAAAGAGAGATTAAATCCACTTTCATTTCTTGTACATCAAGAGGGACCTTACCTGCTGATTGTGCTGCATCAACATGGAAAATAATTTTACGTGAACGACAAAGTTCACCAATTGCTGTGATGTCTTGAATCACACCAATTTCATTGTTTACATGCATAATAGAAACAAGCACGGTATCTTCACGCATTGCTGCTTCTAATTTAGCTAGGTCAACTAAACCATTAGATTCTGGGTCTAGGTAAGTAACTTCATAGCCTTCACGCTCAAGTTGACGACATGGGTCAAGAACGGCTTTATGTTCTGTTTTGCAAGTAATTACGTGCTTGCCTTTCTTATGATAGAAATGTGCAGCACCCTTAATTGCAAGGTTATCTGATTCTGTAGCGCCAGATGTAAATACGATCTCACGTGGATCAGCATTTAATAAAGCAGCAATATTGTCACGAGCGGTATCAACCGCTTCTTCAGCCTGCCAGCCGTAACGGTGTGAACGTGATGCTGGATTACCAAAGCATCCATCCATTGTCATATGTTGAACCATTTTATTCGCAACACGCTCATCAACAGGACAAGTCGCCGAATAATCAAAGTAAATTGGCAGTTTCATTTTCATCTCCGAGAATACAGACGTTTGACCGTCAAAAGCGGACATTAACACCCACAGAATTTGTTAATTTAGAACTCGGTGCTAACCCATTATTTAAGGCGGCATCGATATTTTGTCTATCTGATACTTGTTGAACTTCATTATCTATCATGAGTTCACCAAGAGTAATTCCATCTAAGAAGCTACTAATACGAGAACTTAAATCACGCCACAAGGTATGCGTTAAACAACGCGTTCCACCTTGGCAGCCTTCTTTCCCATGACATTTAGTTGCATCAACCGATTCATCAACCGCTGAAATAACCATTCCAACTGCGATTTCATCTGGTTTTAATCCTAAGTGATAACCACCACCTGGACCTCTAACACTAGCAACCAAACCGGCTTTACGTAATTTAGAGAATAATTGTTCAAGATAAGATAATGAAATCCCTTGTCGCTCCGAGATATCGGCAAGTGGCACAGGGCCTTCTTGAGCATGCAGTGCAACATCTAGCATTGCTGTTACAGCATACCTTCCCTTCGAAGTTAATTTCATAAGTTACCTCATATCCACACTATTCGTATGGAATGAAGTTTCCCATACCTGACTATTTTGGTCAAGTATTTATCCCACTATTTTAGTCAAGTATTATTACTTGCTTATATTTTCGTCTTTCATGCTTCTTTCTACTGCGGTTAATATACCGCGTAAAGTGCGTAATTCATGTGTTTCAGGACGGCATCGATTAAACATACGACGCATCTTATTCATCACTTGTCCAGGATGAGCCTTATTTATAAAGTCTGTGTCTGTCATGACTTTTTCAAGGTGTTCATAGAATAATTCTAATTCGAAGTTTAAAGGATATTCAGATTCTGTTGTTTCACCTTTATAAGCTTCGCTATCTAACCAAGCAACGCGTGCTTCATAACTGATTGTTTGTACCGCCATTGCTAAATTTAATGAGCTGTACTCTGGGTTAGCAGGAATGCATACATGAAAATGACATTTCTGTAATTCTTCATTTGTTAATCCTACTCTTTCTCGGCCAAAAATGAATGCGATTGGATGAGACGGTGCTTCTTCTATTGCTTTTACACCTGCTTCACGCGGTTCTAGCATTGGCCATTCAAGTGTTCTTGAGCGTGCACTTGAACCAATAACCAAACCACAATCAGAAATGGCTTCATCTAAAGTATCAACAATGCGAGCACGATTCGCAATATCACTTGCACCAGCAGCTAATGCGATGGCTTGACCATCTACTTCACACTCAGGCGCAACTAATACCATATTAGTTAAACCCATTACTTTCATTGCACGAGCAGCTGACCCAATGTTTCCTGAATGGCTAGTACCAACAAGGACAATACGAATTCTATCTAACATGTTATTTTTCCATATGATGAAAAGAGCCGCCGGATACTACCATAAAGCAATACCCCTTTCTTCTTTATATATAAGAGATTTTAACCTGCTATGGTTTTTTTTGTAATGAACGACACTAACTGAACAAAAAATAAACGCTTCCTTTTAAGCGTTACTTTATGTATACTCGCGGCCGATTTCTGTTCTTTAACATCTTTTGGGATATAACTATGCATCCAATGCTAAATATTGCTATACGTACTGCGCGTAAAGCCGGTGACTTTGTTGCTAAATCTTTTGAGCAAACTGACAAAATTGAAACAACAAAAAAAGGCAATAACGAGTTTATTACGAACATCGAAAACGATGCTCAATATATGCTTATTGATATGATCAAGAAATCTTACCCTGATCACAGCATCATTTCTGAAGAGTCTGGCCTAATCGAAGGCAGAGACGCTGACGTTCAATGGATCATTGACCCATTAGATGGCACTACTAACTTCGTTAAAGGTATCCCACACTTCGCTATCTCTATTGCAGTTCGCATTAAAGGTCGTACAGAAGTTGCTTGTGTATACGATCCAATCCGTAATGAATTATTCACAGCTCAACGTGGTTCTGGTGCTCAACGCAACAACCAACGTGTTCGTGTTCAAGAATTAAAAGACATGAACGAAACAATTCTTGCGACTGGTCTTCCATACCGTCAAAAACAACACGCAGAAAGCTACTCAAAAGTGCTAGGCGCGATGTTTGTTGAATGTGCTGATATCCGTAGCTCTGGCTGTCCTTCTCTAGATTTATGTTACCTAGCTGCAGCTCGCATCGATGGCTTCTTCGCTCTTGGCCTTAAGCCTTGGGAAATGGCAGCAGCAGACCTAATCGCTCGTGAATCTGGCGTTATCTGTACTGACTTCTCTGGCAACACTGACTACATGAAAACTGGCGGCCTAGTAGCTGGTAGCCCACGTATCGTTAAGTCTATGCTTAAGAAAATCCGTGAAAACGGCAGCGAAGCAATGACTAAATAATCTTAATTGATTATCAAGATTTGAATTAAAAATCTTTGTTAAAAAAAGGGAAGTGAGTTTATCTCACTTCCCTTTTTTATTGTCTTTAATCCGATGTTCTATAATACCAATGTAACTAATTAGGTGATCTATTTATTACGCAGAAAAATCACTTAAGAGTAAGGCAAAAATTCTTTTAAGTAGTTATTCTACAATACTAATTTTTAACGCAACTATTGAGTTATTTAACCAATAATAATGATCAGATAATTAATGGAATTGGTATGACTCAATATCCCAACCAAACTCTGCCATTAATCTCCGCCATGTTTCATCAACGCCTGCTTTTATCTCTATATTTTCATTAGTAATAGGGTGAGTAAAACTCAGCCCTGATGCATGTAACAACAAGCGATGGCTGTCCAAATTCTCTTTAAATAATCTATTGTGCTTCCCATCGCCATGAGTCGTATCACCAACAATTGGGTGACGCAAATGTGCCATGTGACGACGGAGCTGATGCTTTCTACCAGTCTGAGGTTTTAGTTCCATAAGACAATAACGACTGGTTGGAAATTTACCCGTTGAATAAGGTAACTCAACTTTAGCGAGTGGCGTGTATTCGGTTATCGCTTCTTTTGCCTCAACCTCTTTTGATGCCTTTTTATCCGCTATTTTATCTAACTGCTCTTTAAGCGGATAATCAAGAGTATCGCTCTCTTCTATCCAGCCACGAACAATAGCGTGGTACGTTTTTTTAATTTCTCTACCTGAAAACAATGGTGAAAATTGAGCAGCAACTTCACTTGATAATGCAAAAAACAAAATGCCTGATGTCGGTTTATCTAAGCGATGTAGCGGGAATACGTGTTGGCCAATTTGATTTCGTAATGTTTGCATCGCAAATACGGTTTCATATTTATCAAGCCATGAACGGTGAACAAGCATTCCTGCCGGTTTATTAATCGCAATTAAATTCTCATCACGGTACACAATCTCTAGCTCAATGGGTTCTGGTTGTATATCGTTTTCGACAGGTTGCTCTTCTTCTAGGATATGTTTATCTATGTTCACAAAATATTACTCAATTTATCAATGGCCTGACAAAGGCTAATAATCTCAGCTTCGCCCTTTTGATTTTTCAGTGTTTCTTCAACATAAGGGGTAATTGAAAATCCTTTTGGCAATGAGTGTCCATTCTCAATTAAGATGAACATCTTGGGAATAAAAATCCATTGCAACCATTCTGTTGACGATAAAGTATCAAGGGCGAAAGGCTCTACACTTGCCAATGCAGCATCCGATGGTGAACTCTCTTGCCAATGTTCATGGTGTTGTAATTGTTCCGTTAACTGCTGCAATAACACAACTAACGATGATGAAGTTGTCATAACCGATTGATCTCGCACTCTCTGATACTTTTAATGACAAAGGATACCATCTTATCAATGGTTGGGTATAATCATGATATTAACCATTGAATAAGACATATCATGGAACAGATTTATACGCTTAGCCAACTTATCCAACAATCAAATTGTGAATACGCTATTTATGATTTAGGTCGTCGCGTGCAACCTATTTCCAATAAACAATTTGAATCGATTGAAGCTGCTCAGCAACCTTATCCTTTTCCACTTCAACGCCATGCTCATTTAGCCATTGCTTATTGGAATGAAGCTAAACAACCTTGGATTTGGTTTTTAAAACTACCTTTGGATGAGCGTGGTTTATTACAACAAGGCGATATTGGTAATTTTATTAAGTATGTAGTTGAAGCTATTGGTGTGTCATTAAGTGGCGATTTAAACGAAGAACAACAACAAAAACTGGCTAACAATCCTTACACCTTTAAGCCAAAAGACGACAAAATGGCCATGTTTCATAGCTTACTACGCTCTGATTTAAAACAATCAATGAGCCAATACTACGAACATGCTCAAACATACCTTTCTGGTAAAAATGGGTGGGATAATTGGCAATTTGTTGGGGTTCAGGGCTTAGCGGATGTTTGTGCCAATTTAAGTAAAGAAAATAATGGTGTCGCATTACGTAAAGCACTATCGCATTTACCAACGACTGTTTTATATGCCACTCTGGGTTGTTTAGAACATGTAGAACTGCCAGAAAAACTAGCACAAACGCAGTTAGATATTGTAAATGATCTTTGTGGTGATGATAATGCTGACCTATTTTTGTTGTCTGCGCATATCCGTGCACTTTCTGGATCTCAACATTCTATTTTAACTCAAGCATTAACGAGTATTCTATCTAGTGAACGGTTGAGCCACCCTGAAGTCTTAGTGGCGATTGCTGGTCGTTGCTGGCTTGGGTTAGAAGACCTTACGACTGCGAATTTATTCTTACTGCGTCTAGCTCAGACGGGTGATCAACAACTCTTCAACCAACTGTTTTCAGATTTAGTTATGCAACCTAAATTACGTATGTGTATGTTACAGATCTTGCATGGAGAAGCAGATCCTAAACTAGCAGACGCCTTATTAACGTTACAACAAACTACCAAGAGCTAATGATATGGATAATCTTTTTGCAATACTTGGCTTAACCTTTTTCTGTTTTCTTTTTTGGCAACAAAGAAGACAATCAGAATACGCACATCAAGCTATCCAACAGTACTGTAAAAAAATGGAATTGCAGCTATTAAGTGTTGCAAGAGGATCTTATGGTTTTCGCTTACCAAGTGGTAAGAAACGTTTATACACAACGTATGAATTTGAATTTTCTTCTATTGGTGATGACTACTATACGGGTAAATTAATCATGGTAGGCTTTAAAGCAGCAAAGTTTAATTTACCACCGTATCGTATGGCTCAAGAATATTAGTCTAGGTAGGTATTTGATTGAAGATAAGTACTTCATAGAAAATAAAGAAAAACCCCACTAAGCTTTCGCCTAATGGGGTCATAACTCTACTCGCAGCAGTCCCGCTACTTAGGGTGCTCCGTGCATCAAATCCTTGATAGTATGCTGAATCCGTCAGCGTATTCCTTTCATCGCTATCCTAGCGGTGTCCATGATCTAATCCTGATCCGTTAACAATCCGTCGCTAACTCACTTCACTTGTTCCTTGAGCTGTGTCCTTTACATCATCCTGATGTCTAATCCTTCCTCTATCCTAGAGGTGTCCATTATCTTTCCTTAGTAGTAACCATCCTAGCTACTATTGAATCCATTCAATGTCCGGTTTTGCTTTCCATGCCGATTACTCATCCTAAGTAACCGAGTGCCTCATCCTGAAGCGTACCAAATCCTTGGTCAATTCCTGTTCCGTGTCAGTATCCTTCCGACACCAATAAGATTACGCTTTTTACTTTTAGGAACAATCCCCTAATTATCATTTTCCTACCTAAATAAGATACGTCTCGTAATTAAATAAAACAAAAGACATTAAAAACAATAAATTAAGATGCATAGCATTGATTATCACTATAAAGAAAACGACATATCTCAACGGTTTTGTAAGATATCTCTTACAAGAACTCTCGGTTATTTCTAATGTAATTTCTGCCTAAACTCAAATTATGTCAATCAAACTGAAGTAATGTATATCTATGGTGCATTGAGCCAGTATTAGATATCATGGCTTCAGATGAAATATAGGAAGTCATGATGAAAAATGTAACTGATGAACTGCAAAAAATAATGCAAGATTTAATCAATGAAGGGAAAAAACCAACAACAGCCCTAGTTAAATCTCGCTTAAGCACTCAAGTTCCTATGCCTGCGATTATTACTGCAATTAAATCATTTCAAGCCAGTGCTCACGTACCTAAAATTGAAGTACGTGAAAGTGCATTAACTGCCGATGAACGTATTATTCAGCTTGAACAACAAGTAAGAGAATTAACCCAGCGTTTAAACGCTTTGGAGAATAAATAATGCAAATTTGGGTAGATGCAGATGCATGTCCAAAAGTCGTAAAAGAAGTACTTTGCCGCGCTGCTACACGTACTGGCATCCAACTGACTTTTGTTGCAAACCACTACATTCCAGTACCAATAGCGTTCAATATTAAATCAATACAGGTTGAATCTGGTTTTGATGTTGCAGATGACGAAATAGTAAGACGTTCTGAAGCGGGAGATCTTGTTATCAGTGGTGATATTCCACTGGCTGCAGAATTGATCGAAAAAAAGGTACAAGTTCTGAACCCTCGCGGTGAGCTTTATACTGAAGCTACGATAAAAGCACGTTTAAATATCCGTGACTTTATGGATACAATGCGAGCAAGCGGCATCCAAACGGGAGGCCCTGCCGCACTATCTCAGACTGACCGACGTGAATTTGCTAATCAACTGGATCGTATCCTTGCTAAATTCAAAAAATAAAAACAAATAAAAATGGGAGCTCATTGTGAGCTCCCATTTTTTATTTATCTGTATATGACCGAGTATTAGTCTTTAAAATCCCAAGACAAATTACTAACTAATCGACACTCATCACACTTAAAATCAAACACTTCATGAATTGGCTCTTCTAACGCCCAATCTCCATCGCACACTGGGCATTTACGTGCTAATTCTTTTTCTTTACTTTCACCGCCGACACGATAAAGGTATAGATACGTTGAAATACCACTCAATACTTCCATACGGCGGCACAAATCCCAACCACGTTTAAATAAACGACTCTCACTTGAACTCACTTCATGCAATGCAGGATGTTCAACCACAGACCCATTCATTTGCAATTGATCACACGCACTCCAATCTTCTTGCCATTTAATGAATTGTTTTTGATCACCATTAGCAACAGCAGGTAAACGATAAAGAGGAATAGGTTGAAACGTCTCACCGTGACGAATTGGAGAGCAAGTATGCAAATGGGTAGTGTACAGAATTTGCCAGCTTACCTTTTCACTCTCATCACTTCGGTCAGAATTCATGTCCTGGCCAACCACTTTGACTTTCGGTTCTAATAATCCGAAATCACTTAATTGTTTAAACGCCAATTTCACTTGTGGACTGTGATTATCAGGATGAAGTGAATCTTCTTCAGGGCAAACCACACGTGCAACAAAATTAGTTCCCTTCATTACCACTGGTAATTCACGACCAATCACTTGTCCGTTATAACGTAAACAATCCAAACAATAATTGATCGCTTTCTCTACTGCGGCCATTGAAGTATCGCAGTAAATTTCAAAATCTAACTCAGTTACAAACATTAACGCTTATTTCCTACTACAACGTATAAAATGAAAATTCCGATAAGCATACCTTTATCGGAATTGATTTAATCATGATCTTTCTAGGGCATATTAACCGATCGTTTAAGCAACAACCGGTTCAAGTTTTTCTAAAAATTCAGTCATATTCTCAGCCAATACTTTTCGTTTCTTTGTACCAACCGTATCTAAAATAACTTCGCCTGATTGATTACAAATAGAAATCACTTCCATCTCATCGTCCGTTACGGCAATAAATAACGTTGGCACTAACTTTAATCTACGCTGCATAACAAGATGACCAAGCATATTGCCTTGTAAATTATCTAAATCTTCATCACTCCAAACTTGAAGTAACTCTATATTCATATCCTCAAATTTAGCGGCCATATCTGCACTAAATTGAGCTCCATAAAACGCATGAAAATCATCATGAAGATCTAATTCAATGCCTTTTTCGATGTTAACTAATCGAATGTTCTCTTCACGAGCAATAGGTTGCCATAAGATCTCTAAATCACGCGTTTCATCAATACAAGGTGAAGCTAATCCCACTAACTCTTCATTTATCGGAAGGCTATTATGTTTGGCTTTCCATGCTTCTACATAGCGTTGACTAAAGTTAGCAAGCGCTTGCTCTACCGAAAGTGGCATTCGATTCTCCTAATAAGACAAAAATTCAAGTAAACTACCGTTAATTGTATCAAATAACGCTAATTTATTAAGCGACCTCTATTCTAATCTACTTTTGGCATTTTCAATATGACTAAATACACTAACGCTGATGAGCTAAAATCACTGACTCTTGGTCAGAAAACCGAATATAAACATAGCTATGAGCCAGAATTATTACAGGCCGTTCCTCGCAGTTTAAATCGTGATGATCTTAAATTAGGTGACGAATTACCTTTTGTAGGTTGTGATGTATGGACACTGTATGAGCTATCTTGGTTAAACCAAAGTGGTTTACCTCAAGTAGCCGTTGGGGACGTAGTATTACCTGCAACAAGTCCTAATTTGGTTGAATCTAAATCCTTTAAATTGTATTTAAACAGCTTTAACCAAACTAAATTCTCTTCATGGGATGAAGTAACTCGTACATTAATTAAAGACTTAAGTGCGTGTGCAGGTGAAGAAGTAAAAGTAGAAATACACCCAGTGCAAGCATACTCACAACAACCAATCGTCGATATGCAAGGTGAGTGTATAGATAATCAAGATATTATTATTGATAGCTATGAATTTGACGCTAACTATTTAGAATCAAGTACATCAGAAGAAATGGTCAACGAAGTTCTACATAGCCATTTATTAAAATCAAACTGTCTTATTACAAACCAACCAGATTGGGGCAGTGTTGAAATAAATTATGACGGTAAGAAAATTGATCGTGAAAAACTACTTCGCTACTTAATTTCATTCCGTCAACACAATGAGTTTCATGAACAATGTGTTGAACGTATCTATACTGATATTATGAAATTCTGTAAACCAACGTCATTAACGGTATTTGCTCGTTACACGCGCCGTGGCGGACTTGATATCAATCCATTCCGTAGTTCACATTTAGCCAAACCAGAACATAACCTACGTTTGGCTCGACAATAAGAATTTAGGCACCAAAAGCCTTTAAAATAGTGAGTTTTGTCTACTTTGAATCGTATTCCTAGTAGACAAATTTCACCACATAGATAGTATGTAATGGTTGTTTTTTAGTGGATCATTTACATGTCTTTGCGTCAATGCCTTCTTATTATCTTTATTTTCTTCCCTCTATCAGCGTGGGCTAAATTTTTCTCTGCGCCTATTTTAAATGACGCCTACCAATTACTGGATACAAATCCAGAACAAGCCCATTCAATTGCCCAGCAATATTTAGAACAACGACAAATATCTCCAGAACAAGATCCAAACCGAATTCATATCAATAATGATTCGGAACGAACTATCCGCACTCCAATTAGTACCGTTGAAGCGTTTCAAATTAAAGCCTTAGCAAATAAGCGCCTTGATCGTAATCGTGAATCTATTGAATCTATTAAACAAGCAATCGCTCTAGCAAAAGACTTTGACTTAAAGTCTGGTTACTTAGAATCAAAACTTATCTATTCAAGCTTATGGTGGAATTTAACTCAAAATATCAACGAAACGAATGCCATTTTAAAAGACATCTCTGTTGAATTAAATAAGTTAGATACAAAAATAAAATTAAACCAAAAACTCTATTTTGGCTTAGCCTTAATTCATGCTGAAGTGGAATCATTTCAAGGCAATAACAGTCAAGCACAACAATATTATAAGCAAGCCATGTTTCATGGAAGCGCACTTAATGACCCTAGTAGTATGATTTATTATCATATTTCTTACGGTAAGTATTTTTTAAAAAACAAACAATTTGATCAAGCATTAACTGAGTTATTAAGTGCTTACTGGCAGTCGATTGAAGCGGACAGAAGTGGTCAGTTAGCAACAACTAACTATTTACTTGGGCAGTTATTTTTCCAAAGACAAGTGTTAGATAAAGCATTAGAACATGCCTCGCAATCTGCCGAGTTCTATGGCCGATACAATAACAGCGAGCAACTCTCTAACGTCCTAATTTTAATTGCTCAAATACACTTAAAACAGGGGCGATTTAACTTAGCCTTAGTACAGTACTTCAATGCTCTTGACCAAGAAAAAGAAAAAAATAACGTAGATAAATTAATCTCATTACGTTTAGATATCGCGAATACCTATTTCTTACTTTACAACTATGCGTTAAGTGAACATTACCTTAAACAAGCAAATAACCTTAATGAATACGTAAATTTGCCAGAACAAAAAGCGTGCGCTTCCCTTTTACAGGCGAAACTTTATCTCGTAAATAATAAAACAGATCTTGCCGTTCAACAGATACAGCAAGCAATCAAATACAGTAAGAAAGATAATGACTTACGTTTAAAGTTACAGTCACAAAAATTGTTATCTGAAACCTATGAGAAAATGGGTAAATATGAACTCGCATTAAAAGCCCAAAGAGAATACGAAACCTTAAATTCATCAGTTCAAGCCGTACAAAATGAAATTAATGAGGGTGTTTTCAGGCAGCAAAAGAGTATTATCGAGCAATCCCTACACTACCAAGGATTAGAGGAACAATTAAAAGAAAACCACTTACAAACTCGAAAAATACAAAAAATAGCCGGATTTTTATTGGTTCTTTTAACCTTGATTTCTATTTATGCCTTTAGACAACAGCAGGTAAATCGTTTTTTAAAGAAACGTCTGCATCTACTATTGAACAAATATTACACCCACCCAAGAAGTGGCTTACGTAACTTCCGTTTATTAACAGAAAGACTGCCTTCATCATTACAACAAAGTAGCTCAAATATAGAGCAATGGCATTTAGGCGAGTTAATTAACGAACCCTTAAGTGACCGCCTTCGTTTTACTCTCTTTCATGTGCCGGTATTACAAGAATTGTATTTCACTCACGGTTATCAAGAAGGGTTATCGATTGAAAAAGAATTTGGCGATTACCTATCTACCGTAGTTACATTGCCATGTCGAATTTATCATTTTTCTGACTCTAGTTTTTTATATATTGAGCATAAATCAGATTCAACATCCAACGCTCAAGAAATGGCTGAAACCGTTCAATCTTGGATAAACAATTTTGAATCAAAAACAATGCCTAATAGAACCGTCAATATAGGTATGGTGGAGTATCCATTTTTACCACGTGCTTATACCGCCATTAATGACCGTGAATTGATCGATATTCTATTAATGGCAACGAATACGGCTTGCGATATTAGCGCTGAACATTCTGGCAGCCAATGGGTCCATTATCGAGCGATTGATAATGCCCCTGCTGCCAGTTTTGCTAGCAATAATATTATTTCTGCATGTAAGCAAGCGATTAATCAGGGCCTAATTAAAGTCATGACGTCTAAGCACTAATTTTAGGATTTGGATTATGCATCACAAATTTAACAATTATCATTAGTGAATGATTATCAATTAAACAAAATAGGGTACTTTTTTTAGTCTGTTAATTATAAATTTGTTACTATAAATAATTGGTCTTATCAATGTTTTTATAACGTATGAATTACTCTCTAAATTATTATGATTGAAGTCTCCATCGTTGCCTCTGAATTAAGTCAGTTAAAGCAACAACTAGATCAAACACGCTTATCGCATCGTGATACCACATTAAAATCACGTCGTGAAATACTACTTTTAAAACGTATTATTTTACGCTTTTGCGCTGCGTGTAAGCATCATGATGGAGAACTAGATAAAGAAATAGTAGAGCTTGCTAACAGTATAGAAAACGTTGAGAACACCTCAGAATTAACCGTACAGATAGCTACGTTTGAACGTTTAATTAATCGTTATAAAATAAACGTTCAAAAAGAACATTCTGTTATGGAGGAGCATATTTCTTATTGTGGTGAAACCCTTCAACGCGTTGTCGGTTTACCCGCAGGTCTAAAAAGAGATCTTCGAACTCTTTTACAATATCCTTCTCAAGATGGCAGTAAACATATTCAACGTATTGTTCGATTAGTTGAATTGTATGAAAGAGCGATCAAATTCATCTCTGTCGGTAAAATTTCATCTGAAATAAACACTAATGAAATTATTGATATTGATACTCAAAAACAATTAAGTAATGAATTACAACATCTCATTTCTGAACTAGATTTTGATAATTCTTCCGGTAATAAATTACTCGGTATTCGTAATAAATTAGTGAGGGGAGTAGATGCCGTTTCATTAATTGACTTAGCTCTGCAGACCTTACAATTAGTGTTAGAAGGGACGAATAACGAACGTAAAGCCTCTCAAGCTTTTGTTGGAGAGATGAACACTCAAGTCGCTCAAATAATTAAGACTAGTGAACAGAATCAAAACCAAGGCCAATCTTATTTAGAGCAGCGCTCTTTACTTAATGAAGAGTATTCACTTCTTATTAAACAAGCTGAGAATACGCTAGAAAGTAAAGGCAGCGAACACGAATACAAAGCTAAAATGACGATGTTGCTAGGTGAAATGAGTGACCTAGCTGAACGCAATAAAATAATGCACGAACGCGAGGCAGCATTAATCACTCGTCATGAATATACAACAAAAAAACTCAATAATTTATACGATGAAACATTAGAATATCGCCGACAACTTAGCGACCAACAACAGCGAGTATTTAAAGATCCACTAACCAAAGTGTATAACCGTGCAGCAATGCATGAACGTCTAGATCTTGAATACAAACGTTGGGTTCGCCATCAACACTCACTTGTTCTCACTATGATAGACATTGATCAATTTAAACGCATTAATGAACGTTTCGGGCATTTAGCGGGAGATAAAGCCCTATCTATCATTGCAAAAACAATTGAAAACAACGTGTCCGACACAGATTTTGTCGCTCGTTTCAGTGGTGAAGAATTCTTAATTCTATTTACAGAAACAGATAAAGAGCAGATAAATAACACCCTGAAAGCAATTCAATTGGCGATTTCAAAACTTCCGTTCAAGTTCAAAGATGATCATGTTCAAGTTACCGTTTCTATTTGCTGTTCAGAATTTACCAATAGCGATATCCCAGAGAAAGTAATTAAACGTTCAATTGATGCCCTCTATAAACAAAAATCAAAAGGGATCAGACAGTTTATTAACCTATAATTCATTATTGCTACACTGTAAATATATGCCTATAAATAAGTATGCATTTCTCAATTCCTTTGTTTTTTCCTCGCAAAATCCTTCATTGCTGTGTAAGTTAAATACCTAAACAATAATAAAAACAGCTAGGGAGGCTCTGTATGATCACTCATATTAGTCCTGCAGGTAGCATGGATTTGCTATCACAATTGGAAGTAGACCAACTAAAAAAAACCGCTTCTAGTGATGTCTATAGAATGTACCGAAATTGTACATTAGCCGTTTTAAACTCAGGCAGTCACACTGATAGCTCGAAAGAACTTCTAGAAAAATACGAATCTTTTGACGTATCAGTAACACGTCGAGATCGAGGTATAAAACTCGAACTAAGTAACCCACCAGAACATGCTTTTGTTGACGGTACTATTATTAAAGGGATCCAAGAGCACCTCTTTTCTGTATTACGTGACATGGTATATGTGAATATGCAAATCGCAGATCATAATAGACTGAACTTATCCAATGACTCACATTTAACCAATCTAGTATTCAGTATTCTACGCAACGCCAAAGCACTCCATACTCGCATTGAGCCCAATCTCGTTGTTTGCTGGGGCGGTCACTCTATTAATCCAATCGAATACCAATACACTCGTGAAGTTGGGCATGAACTAGGATTACGAGAGCTGAATATCTGTACTGGTTGTGGGCCAGGCGCAATGGAAGGACCAATGAAAGGAGCGGCTATTGGTCATGCTAAACAGCGTTATTTAAGTAGTCGCTTTGTTGGATTAACAGAACCTTCAATTATCGCCGCTGAGCCACCAAACCCTATCGTCAATGAACTCATTATTATGCCGGATATTGAAAAACGATTGGAAGCGTTTGTTCGTATGGCTCATGGTATTGTCATTTTCCCTGGAGGCCCTGGTACAGCTGAAGAGTTGCTGTATATCTTAGGGATCATGATGAACCCTGCCAATCGTCAGCAACCAATGCCAATAGTACTCACCGGACCAAAAGAGAGTGAAGCCTACTTCCTTTCAATCGACACTTTTATACGTGAGACATTGGGTGAAGAAGCGACGCATTATTATGAAATCGTTGTCGATGATCCTGAAAAAGCAGCTGTGATGATTAACCATGGCATCAAGAAAGTAAAAGAGTACCGTAAAGCAACAGATGATTCATACAGCTTTAACTGGGCGTTGAAAATTGAATCCGCGTTTCAACATCCATTTGAACCAACGCATGAAGCAATGTCTGCCCTTGATTTGCATTTAGACCAACCCACTGAAAATCTAGCGGCAAACTTACGCCAGGCATTTTCTGGAATTGTATCTGGAAATGTAAAAGCTGAAGGTATTGCTGAAATAGAAAAAAACGGGGTATTTAAACTTCATGGAGATCCGAAGTTAATGAAGAAAATGGATCGCCTACTACAAGATTTTGTTAAGCAAGGTCGAATGAAGCTTCCAGGTTCTAAATATGTCCCTTGTTATGAAATCGTCGTAGATTAGGGCTGGAATCCCTCCCCTTCAGTAACGTACAATAGAAAGCCTATGCTAAATACATAGGCTTTTTCTTTTTTCTATATAGGAATGAATACGTTATGGCAATTCACCTGGTTATTATTGACGCATTAAATCTTATTCGTCGCGTTCATTCCGCCCAACCAAATCAAGACGATATCCAAGCGGTTATTACCACAACCTCTCGCACAATTAACCGCATTTTAAAAGAAACCGAGCCGACTCATATTATCGCGGTATTCGATCACCACCTTCAAGACCGAGGCTGGCGAGCAGAAATATTACCTAAATACAAAGAAGACCGAAAACCAATGCCAGAAACCCTAAAAGAAGGCATGGACAGCATTCAAGATGCATGGTGGAAATTAGGAATCGATTCACTTTTATCTGATGGTGATGAGGCCGATGACTTAGTGGCTACCTTAGCAAATAAAGTTGCCGCGCATAATGAACAAGTCACCATAATTTCTACAGATAAAGGGTATTGCCAATTGCTATCTCCTACACTTCGTATCCGAGATTACTTTCAACATCGTTGGTTGGATGCCCCTTTTATTGAAAAAGAATTTGGTCTAAAACCTGAACAATTGGCAGATTACTGGGGATTAGCAGGGATTAGCTCAAGTAAAATCACGGGGATCCCTGGAGTTGGCCCTAAAGCGGCACTAGAAATTTTAACTCAATTTCCAACGATTGAAGCGGCGAACGAATCTGAAGAACTACCAAAAAAATACCGTAAAAAATTTGATGAATATTACGAAACGGCGATTCTATGTAGAAAAGTAGCTGGATTAAGAACTGATATTGAACTTGGCTTTAATCTGCAAGATATACGATATGAGAAACCAGAATCAGGATCTAGGGGATAGAATTATAAATCCCATAAGATGTAGAAGCTAATGTGCTTTGAAACAAAAATCTGTTTGTCATCATTGAGCCACCAACGCGAAATATAGCGATTCTTCTTTTAAGAAAAAAGCGTATTAAGTTCTATTTTCTTCGGTAACCTTAAATAAAAACGCCCGCTGATTATCAACATCAGCGGGCGTTTATTTTTATCTCACTCTAATCAATATCACAAGATTAGTGTGGCGAAATATTAGAAATAGCTTGGATATGTACCGTAATTTCTTCACGGTCATGATACAAGTGCTTCGCTTGAAGCTTGTATTGGAAGTTATTCTTCTTCAAAAATTCTTTTAAATTTTCAATATCTTGAAGCACTTCATCGTAACGGCCTTTCATTGGTAATTTAAGGTTAAATAGCGCTTCTTTAGCCCAACCTTTAATTAACCACTCACCCATAAGATGAGCAACACGTGCAGGCTTTTCAATCATGTCACACACGATCCACGTTACGTTCTTTCTTTGTGGTTCAAATTTAAAACCATCAACCATGTGGTGTTTAACTTGACCTGTATCCATTAAGCTTTGTGCCATCATGCCATTATCAATCGCATGAACAAACATAGAACGCTTAACTAGTTGGTAAGTCCAACCTCCAGGACACGCGCCTAAATCAACAGCCCACATACCAGAAGCCAAGCGAGTATCCCACTCATCTCTTGGAATGAATACGTGAAACGCTTCTTCCAGTTTCAGTGTAGAACGGCTTGGTGAATCTGACGGAAATTTCAGACGAGGAATACCCATAAAGAACGTTGAGTTATTATTAGTATAAGAATAACCTACATAACAATGACCCGGAGCCGTAAAACAAATATGCATAACAGGGATTCTGTCTGAATCTCTTGGTGTTAGCATTTCTTTACCACGTAATGCAATTCGCATTGGTACGGTAAATTTACGACAGAATTTTAATAATTCTTTTGCTTCATTCGTATCAGGTGTTTCAATGCGAATATCACCACAACAAGGTACATTTTCGACATCAACTAATGCATTCAAAATTGGTGAGATACGATCTTCAGATGGTAAATCTTGTAGCTCAGTAGCTACCGCAAACATTTGACGAGCAAAAATCAGCTCATTAAATTTAATCTCACGGATCAATTTATCTGCATCGCCTTCCTGGTAGCATTCAAATAGCACATAGCCTGTATTATTTTTTAGGCGAGGAAAACCAAACACTTCAAGTTGAGTGGCTTTATCTTGGATCTCACCTGCACACTCTTTCTCAAAACCAGAGCGACAATAGAACATTACTTGTTTCACTTTGAAACCTCAGTCAAACGATAAGTTGAAACAGCCAGCGTTAGCCAACCGACAATAAAGCAGAATCCACCTAATGGAGTAATTGGTCCAAACCATTTTATTCCAGTGAACACTAATGCATATAAACTACCACTGAATAATAATATTCCAATGGTAAATAGCAAGGCGGCGTATGATACCCCTTTTGAAAATGAATTTCTCAACAAAATTCCACATCCAAACAGAGCAAGTGTATGCCACATTTGATATTGCACTGCTGTCTCATACACATCCAGTAGATATGGCGATAAAATCGACTTTAGACCGTGGGCACCAAAAGCACCTAAACCAACAGTCAGCGCACCACTAAAGCTAGCAGTCAATAAACATAGACGACTATTCATCATCTGTAATCTCTTGCTCACTACGCGCCTTACTCAGTATCCATTTTCTAAAAGTAGCAATGCGTCCCGTATCGGCCTGTTTTTCACTACATACTAAATAAAATGCATTTTTACTAATGAGTAACTCTTCAAAAGGAGCGACTAAACGCCCTGCATCTAACTCAGGTTGAGCAAGTACATTATTCCCTAATGCAATACCCTGACCATGCGCTGCGGCTTGTAGTACCATCGTTGAATGGCTAAATATAGGGCCTTGATTAACGTTCATTCCCTGCAAATCAAATTGTTTTACAAATAACTTCCAATCTTTACGGGAGGTATCATGCAATAAGGTATGGAAACGTAAATCATCAATCGTTGCTAATGGTTTTTCATTTAACAGTACTTGCGGTGAACATAACGGTAATAACTGTTCTTGGTATAACAAATCAACACGTAAACCAGGCCAATTTCCACGACCATAATAAATCGCAACATCGACATCTTCCGTTAATGAACCCTCATCCATATCAACCGCTTTAATTCGTACATCAATGTCTGGTTCTTGGTTATTAAAATCAGACAAACGAGGAACAAGCCATTGAATAGCAAAACTTGGTGGCAAACTAATAGTTAGAGCGCCTTTCGCACTTCTTTCCAATACTTTATCTGTTGCTTCTGATAGAGATGTGAAAATTTCTTTAATATCTAAAAAGTAACTTTGCCCCTCTTCGGTAAGAAGTAAAGATCGATTACGACGGCGAAATAACTTCAAGCCCAGAAATTCTTCTAATGCTTTGATTTGATGGCTAACTGCTGCTTGTGTAACAAATAACTCTTCCGCTGCACGAGTAAAGCTTAAGTGCCTAGCTGCCGCTTCAAACACACGTAAAGAATTTAAAGGTGGTAATCTTCGAGACATAAGAACTCACATTCTGAATCATTAGTTTTTTTAATGCCAAGTATTATAAATTGTCCATTGCCGAACTACCAGATAAAACCTAATATTGGCTCCGTTGTTTAGAGGAAAGACATATATTCCTCCCTGAGTATCTTTTACTAACCTCTAGACTCCAATGTTGTGTTTGCATATTGGCTCGACTGTTAGAGCCCCGAGTATTGATTTCAAAAAATTTGTTAACAATACCCAATATTTACTACGTTTTTGACCATTTGGTTAAAAAAGATTCTTAGCACCGTTTAATACGGTGCTTTTTTTTGCCTGTAATTTTGACTTACGAACCAGAAATCCGCATCATTCTCACTGTCTGCTTACCCTAATAAAAGAAAATCACTATGACTGCATTTAGCGTTGACGCTATTCGAACTCAATTTCCGGCCTTAACTCAAGATATTAATGGGCAACCTATTGCTTATTTTGATAGTGCAGCCACTACGCAAAAACCATTAGTTGTATTAAATGCCATTCAAGATTACTACCAAAAAAGTAACGCTAATGTTCATCGTGGCAGTCATAGCTTAACCGCATCAGCAACGTTGCAATTTGAACAAGCCCGTGAAACTGTTCAGCACTTTATAAACGCAAAAAACAGTAAAGAAATCATTTGGACTCGAGGGGCAACAGAAGCCATTAATTTAATAGCTCAAACTTACGCTCGAAGTACATTAAAAATAGGTGATGAAATTCTAATAAGCGAATTAGAACATCACGCCAATATTGTGCCTTGGCAAATTGTTGCAGAGCAAACAGGTGCGATAGTTGTAAAAATCCCAATGAACCCTGATTGCACTCTAGATATGGAGGCATTTGCAACATTGGTAACTCCGCGTACTAAAATTGTTGCCGTCGCTCAAGTGACCAATGTAACGGGCACTTTGAATCCAATTGATAAAATTATAAACGCAGCACATAAAGTAGGTGCTATTGTTGTTGTGGATGGCGCTCAAGGTATTGTTCATCACGATATTGATGTTCAAGCAATGGATGCGGATTTTTACGTTTTCTCTGGCCATAAATTATTTGCTCCGGCAGGTATCGGTGCTCTTTATGGTAAGCAACATTTACTTGAATCCATGCCAGTTTGGCACGGTGGCGGTAAAATGGTTGAGAAAGTCTCGTTTAAAAAAACGACATTTTCAGAACTGCCAGGGAAATTTGAAGCGGGCACACCAAACGTTGCTGGCGCGATTGCTTGTGCTACCGCAATCAATTGGGTTAAGCAGTTTACCCACAATGATCTAAATACTCATATCAACGAGCTTCGTCAGATGGCGATCGATGGAATCAAAGATATTGAAGATTTACGGTTTGTAGGCTTACAAAATAATGCGAGCTTATTTTCTTTTGTTATTGATGGTGTCCACCACCAAGACATCGCGACATTATTAGACCAGCAAGGCATTGCTGTACGCTCTGGTAACCATTGTGCGCACCCTATGTTAGACGCATTAGGACTAACAGGTACTGTACGCGTTTCATTTGCCTTGTATAATACCAAGCAAGATGTTCAACGTTTTATCGACGCGCTAAATAAAGCCGCAGATATGCTATAAGCTCAAATTTAAGGTATTTTATTTATGTCTACATTCCCATCGTCACCTTTTGGTTTTGATATTACTCACACCACGGTTCTCGATTTAATGAGTGAAGCAAAAGGGTGGGAAGATCGTTACCGTAACGTGATTCAATTAGGTAAAAAACTGCCTAAAATGCCTGAAGAACTGCAACAAGATAATGTAACGATTTCAGGCTGTGAAAGTAAAGTTTGGCTACAACATGAAGTCATTGATGGGGTTTATTTTTTCTGTGCTGATTCTGACGCGCGTATTGTTCGAGGGCTTATCGCGTTAGTAATGGCTACGGTTAATAATAAAACGGCACAAGAGATTAACACGTTTGATATGGATGGATATTTTGCTCAATTAGGGTTAATTGAACATTTAAGCCCATCACGTGGTAATGGACTTAAAGCAATCATTGAAACGATTAATGAGACTGTTCGTTCAGATAGCTAGAAACTATACGCTTCGCTAACTAGATACTATAAGAGCAGAAAAGGCTGATAGTAATAACAATATTTATCACACCAGCCATACACGCACTTATAGTCTCTAGTCTCTAGTAAAGTGTTTCTCTATCAACTTCTCTACAATTCTCGACACCGCAACAAAACCAAAGGTCGCAGTGACAACCGTAGCAGCACCAAAACCACTCGCACAATCCATACGCTTTGGACCATCAGCGGTTGCTTTAGTCGCACACACAGAGCCATCCGCTTGTGGGTATTTCAAATGCTCTGTTGAATAGACACAATCAATGCCAAATTTACGCTTAGGGTTCTTCGTGAAATTATGATGGCGACGTAACGTATCACGCAATTTCTTCGCTAATGGATCTTGAATTGTTTTGGTTAAATCAGTGATTTGAATTTGAGTTGGATCCGTCTGGCCACCCGCACCACCCGTCGTGATAACTTTAATCTTATTACTTTTACAATAAGCTAATAATGCGGCTTTTGGTTTCATGCTATCGATAGCATCAAGTACGTAATCAAATTCTTTAGAAATATATTCTGCTTGGTTTTCAGGGGTGATGAAGTCATCAATCAAATTAATCTTACACTCAGGATTAATTAATTTAATGCGTTCAGCCATTACTTCAATTTTACTTTGGCCAATTGTTCCCGTCATTGCATGGATCTGACGGTTAATATTCGTCACACACACATCATCCATATCAATCAAGGTAATCTCACCAAGACCAGTACGAACTAATGCCTCTACAGCCCACGAGCCGACACCACCGATACCTACCACACAGACATGTGCAGCACGCATGATTTCCACTTCACTATTACCATACAAACGGCGAGTGCCACCAAAACGTTGGTCATAACTTTCAGAAGCAGGAGTGGTTAATTCGCGCATGGGTTTACCTTACTCAAAAACAAAAAAAGAGCACGATTTATACGCACTCTTTTTTAGAAGATCAAGCTTTAAGAAACTCGGGATTATTTCAAACCTATTTCTTTTTTGGCATTTCCCATGGATTTTCAGTTTCTGAGTCTTTTAAACCTAACTTCCATACTCGCCCAAAGTGCTTAAAGTGGCCAGCAGCAATACCAGCCTCTGAACCCATACCGTAATATTGGTCTAAATGGTTTTCTTTAACTGCACCACCCGTATCAAGTACGAGTAATACTTTCAATACGTGTTTACCCGTCCACTTACCATCTTTATCTAACTGTGGAACCTCTGCAAGTATCGGGGTTCCCATAGGCAATAAACTGCGATCAGCCGCAACTGCCGCACCAGCAAGTAAAGGGATACCGGCAGAGCCTAATACATCATGTGCTTTTTTAGGCGTAAAAAATACGTAGGATGGATTTGTTTCTAATAATTCACGAACGGTTGCATCATCGTTTCTTTCAACCCATTCTTTAATCGCTTTTAGCGACATATCTTTTCGTTCAACTTCACCACGCTCAATAAGGATACGACCAATACTCACGTAAGGATGATTGTTTTTTCCACCATAGGCAAAATACTCTAACTTATCGTCATCACCAAAATGAATAAAGCCACTGCCTTGCACTTCCATAATAAACGGATCAATCCGATTATCTGAATAGCCAAGCTCTAGCCCTAACCCAGCTAACGCACCCGCGTTAATTTCAGCTCGAGTAGGACAATCTGAACCACAATCAGGTTTATCATAAACTGGATATTTAAACGTTTCATTAGGCGTATGACGCATTTCAATCACAGGTGAAAAATACCCCGTAAACATCACGTTGCCCTGTTTGTCCCCTCCGCCCATTTGAGCAAATTGAATACCATAAGCCGACAACTCTGCAGGGTTTGAACTTTCATCAATCCATTTTTGCAATTGTACATACAGATCTTCATAGCGTAATGACATAGACTCAGAACGATTAACTACTTCGGCACTTTGCTTTTTGAATGCACTAAAATCAGAAGGTTTATCTGTATGGATTTCATTAACTTCATTTAAATTACTGCTGAACCCACCATCTAAATATTGTTGAGCTCGTTCAGTGGGACGATCAGCACAACCAGCTAAAGCAAGAAGAACACACACGAGAGAAAATTTACGAAACACAATAAAGCCTTATTGAAAAATAGTGTAAGAAGAATGACAAACAAATAGAAATAGAGCAATTCCTTACCTTCGAATAAGTGTAAGAAAAGGAGAATTTTGACAAAAATTGACACAAACTAGCAGTCAACTTCCAAGTAAATGTAATGAAACATAGTTACCTAGAAACTTTAGAAATTATTGCTTATGAAAAATTGATTTATAATGCGTTGGTTTAATACGCAATAACTCTGCACCATCTTTGTCTTCAACCATATATACATACATCATTTCACCGTGTTTATAGCTGAGTTTACTGCCATTAAATTCAAACTTAGTATTAATTAAGCGACCATGAGTATAAATTCCTGCTTTACTGACAGTAAAGCTATCCTGAGCATAACTTGGTACGCCAGACTCAACCCAATTACCATATATTTGAGAGACTGGCATTTGAGCAAAAGCACCCGATTTATACATTGCAGCAATCACTGATGCGACTAAACCAACGGCAACAAAACTGATTAAAACTAATAATCGAATTTTTCTTTTCTTTAACTCTTTTTCTTGAGCTCGACTCATTGTGATGCCTACTAAAAATAATTATGTTATTAAGCTTATCGGCAATCCTTCAAAATATTAAGAAAAACTTATGTGACCTTGTACTAAACACTTGTAGAAATATAAATAATTAGTCAATATAAACGCATAAATAATTACTCATGGATGAATCGTGTGAAGTTTCGTAGTACCGCTTTAGTTAAAGGGTTTCGCCAATCTGCACCTTATGTAAATGCTCACCGGGATAAAACCGTGGTGATTATGCTTGGAGGTGAAGCCATTGCTGACCAAAACTTTGCAAATATCGTTAATGATATTGCTCTCCTAAACTCTCTTGGATTACGGATTGTTATTGTTTATGGCACTCGGCCTCAAATGCGCTCCCAACTCAAAGAAAATGGTCATCATGCGCCTTTTCACAAAGGGATCCGAGTCACCGATGAGCAAACCCTTGAACTCGTCAAGCAAATCGCAGGGCAATTACAACTTGATATTACTGCTCGGCTATCCATGAGTTTAAATAACACGCCAATGGCAGGTGCACAAATTAACGTTATCAGCGGTAACTTCATTATCGCCCAACCGCTTGGCGTTGATGATGGGATTGATTATTGCCACAGTGGTCGTGTTCGCCGTATTGATACCAATGGTATTAGCCGTATGCTTGACCAGCAATCCATCGTCTTACTTGGCCCTGTCGCCAGTTCCGTCACTGGGGAGTGTTTTAACTTGCTCTCTGAAGACGTAGCGACCCAATTAGCCATTCGATTAAACGCAGATAAATTAATTGGATTTTGCTCTGAACAAGGTGTTGTTGATAACCAAGGTCATATTTTAGCCGAGCTATTTCCCAATGAAGCAGAAACTATACTTGGGAAATTAGAAACGGATCTTAACCCGAAAGATGAAAATTCTACGGGCACCATGCGCTTTTTAAGGGGGGCCATTTCAGCTTGTAAAGCGGGCGTACCAAGAAGCCACCTTATTAGTTACAAAGAAGATGGGGCATTAATTCAAGAATTATTTTCTTTTGATGGTATTGGTACCCAAGTTGTAATGGCCAGTTCTGAGCAAATTCGTGACGCTGAAATTGATGATATTGGCGGTATTATGGATTTAATTCATCCATTAGAAGAAGAAGGGATTTTAGTTCGTCGATCTCGTGAGCAACTAGAACAAGAAGTCGCTCAATTTACCATTATTGAAAAAGACGGATTAGTAATTGCTTGCGCCGCTCTTTACCCTTTTCCTGAAGATGGCATGGCTGAAATGGGCTGCGTTGCGGTTCACCCTGATTACCGAGACGGAGATCGCGGAGTCACATTACTCAATCGCTTACGCTTTAAAGCCAAGCAATTTAAATTATCACAACTGTTTGTACTTACCACTCGCAGCCTTCATTGGTTTAGAGAGCAAGGGTTTGTTGAAGTTGATGTCTCGCAATTACCAATGACAAAACAAAAATTGTATAACTACCAACGTAAATCAAAGATCTTAGTGCTAAAAGAACTGTAAACGAAAAAAGCCGTAACGGATTATCCCTTTGCGGCTTTTTAATAATCGTCTTTGTTCTCTTTAGTGACTAGCAGTATTAGAGAACAAATTAACAACCAGTACACCAGATAAAATCAGAGCGATTCCGGCTAATGCTGGTAAATCCAGTTTTTGCCCATAAGCAAAATATCCAATACCGGCGACCAAAACAATCCCAGCCCCACTCCATATCGCATAAACAATACCTACAGGCATGCTTTTTACGGTTATTGACAGTAAAAAGAAGGCGATAGCATAACCCACAGCAACAATAACACTCGGGGTTAGCTTGGTGAATTGCTCTGTTTTAGGAATAAAAGAGGTCGCTATCACTTCGGAAATAATAGCAATAATAAGCGCCATTGCTGGTGGCATTGAAACAAGTAATTTAAACATATAACGGAACAGCCATATTAATACCAACTCTATCAATCATCTAATTGAACATATTGGTAGAAAAAAAGATCCGGTATTCCTTCCGAATTTTAGAGACGCAATTATAGGCATTTATTTCACATTTACTAGAGGTGGAGAAGAAAATGATTATTACGTATATGAAATAATACAGCGGCTAATCTTTTCTTTATTAACCACTGTATTTAACTAACTCATTAACGCTGCTAACCCACTGTTTCTCTGAGTTTTAATCATTACACCTCGCGCCACCACTTTCTCTGTTGCGAACAGATCGAGTTTTTTCTTAGCTCGTGTTACACCAGTGTAAATCAACTCTCGCGTTAAGATTGGGCTGAACTCAGCAGGTAAAGCTAAAACGGTATGTTCAAACTCAGACCCTTGAGATTTATGAATCGTCATCGCATACACGGTTTCATGCTCTGGTAATTGGCTTGGTAATACTCCACGAATCGAACCATCTGGCATATCAAAATAAACACGTAGACGTTGATCAACAGGATCTGGCATCGCAATACCAATATCACCATTATAAAGACCTACGCCATAATCATTTTGAGTCACCATCACCGGGCGACCTGAATACCACACTTCATCACCATGAGGAATCAAATCAGATTTTCTTAATCCTTTTTCAATTCGTTGATTAAGTCCTACAACCCCAAAGTCGCCTTCGCGCATTGCACACAATAATTGAATATGGCTAAAGGCTTTTAGTGCCACTTCTGGTTTATCGCCCGCATGGATATGGCCTAAATAACTGCGATAGCCATTCACCATCATGGTGATCATTGCGTTATAACTGTCATTACTTAAATCATGAAAACGAATATCAGAGAACCCTTTGGCCCATACCGCTTCTACTTTAAATTTACTGCCTTCATTAATGGCTTTAGCTAATTGTCCAATCCCTGAGCGTGCATCAAAACGGTAACTCTTTTGCAGCATACACAAGCTATCGGCTACCGCGTTATTGTGCGACTGCACAGGCAAAGCATAGCCTGTTAATTGAGATAATTGTTGTGCTTGATTCTGACTGTAACCCATTTTAGTAAACTGACAGATATCACCTAACACCGCACCCGCTTCAACCGAGGCTAGCTGATCTTTATCACCCAATAAAATAACACGCGCGTGTTCTGGTACCGCATCGAGTAGTCGGGCCATCATAGGTAAATCGACCATCGAGGCTTCATCCACCACCAATACATCAAGGTGTAACGGGTTCGATTTATTATGACGAAAATCTACTTGGTTTGGAATATAACCAAGCAAGCGATGCAGCGTACTTGCGTCTGTCGGGATCGCTTCTTTTACTTCTGGTGCTAAACCAATAGATTGCACCGCTTGACCAATGGATTCAGTCAAACGCGCTGCGGCTTTACCCGTTGGAGCAACTAACTTAATTGCGATACTTTTATTATCTTGCTGAGCTTGAGTCACTAGGGAAGCCAAAAGCTTAGTAACCGTGGTTGTTTTACCCGTTCCTGGGCCACCAGAGATCACAGAGAATCGACGAGTTAACGCTACCGCTGCCGCAACTTTCTGCCAATTCACACAGTGTTTGGTTGGGATTAAGTTATCCAGCGGTTCTAATTCTGAAGACTTAGTGGCTGCGAGTAAAACCGCATCAATCGCTTGCCAATCTAACTCACTAGAACTAGATCCCACAACATCGAGCATATCGCACACTAATTGCTGACGAGATACTTGATTATTATTTTCTAATTTTTTAAGCCCACTGAATAAAAAATGGTATTGGCGAGCAAATAGCTCATCCAATGTATTCGATAACTGAGGGTTTACCGCCACGCTTTGCGCCGCTTTAGTGATACGGTTGGCAACACGCTGCTCAAACGACCAATAACGTTGTAAATACAAACGAGTTCCATCAAAGGCTAGTGGCGTTGCTTCCGTGCCATTAGATACCGTCGATGCCGCTGATAATTCACTAATCCACTGGGTTTTCTCTGGTACTAACGCTAACAATGCATCACGATATTTTGCGGGCAACGTAAACAAATCACCTTGCTCTACTTGCTCGATATCTATACACACATGGCCTTTACCTAACTCATGGCTAGTCATTGCGGCGAGCAACATGATTAAATTTTTATCGCTGTTCTTTTCCTGTTGGCCTAAAAACTTAGCTAATTGAAGATCCAATGGGCGAAGTACACCATGAGCCATTAAGTGTTGTAATTGCTTAAGCATCGACTGTTTCTCCATTTACCAATTGCTCTAATTCTTCTAATAACACTTCACTTGGTTTTGAATAAAAGACCCCATTTGAATTGCTATCATGCCCCTCATGACTCTCTTCAATACCACGCAAGAAAATATAATACGCTCCACCAAAATGAGTGTCGTAATTATAATCGGCAATACGGCTTTTCAAGAATCTATGCAGCGCTAAAGCATACAACTGATATTGGAAGTCATAACGGTGATCTCGCATTGCTTCCATTAAAGCATCACCGCCGTAGCATTCTGGAGAATCGCCTAAATGGTTAGATTTCCAATCGAGAACGTAATATTTTCCTTCATGCTCAAACACTAAATCGATAAAGCCTTTCAACATTCCACTCACGGTAGAAAAGCCTAACTCACCCGCACGTGCAGAGACTTCATCGTGTTTAGCGATGGTTTTATTGACCAAGCTTGAGTTCAATAGCGTTATCGGCAATAAAAACTCCATTTCAACCAAACGTTGAGTTGGGCCTTTGCTTGCCAATCGTAAATCGTGACCATCCAACGGACAATCGAGCACGCGTTGCATCATGCTTTGAACGACGTCTAACCATTCCACATCGTAGTTTTCTTTTTCTAATAGCTTGATGATTATTTGTGTATTTTCTTCGCTGTTAATTGGTTGAGTAAATTCAACCTCTTCAAACAATGAGTGTAAAAACGTACCCGCTCTCGCACCACGAGGAAAAGTGAATATCGTGCGCTCTGGCTCTAAATCCAATTCTTTGTCGTCTTTATCTTCAGCGGAATCTATATCCAAATTAATTAATTCTAACGAGGCGTCATTATGATGATTACCTTGTTTCACCAAACCGGAATAACTGGTCATCCACCAATTACTTTTCACAGGCTGGTTCAATTTGTTGGCCGTTAATGCTAATAAGTTGTCTTCTGTCTCTTTATAAAGCACATCACTTAAGGTTTGAGGTGACTGGATCACCATAGGCGAATTGCCTGCTATTAATTTTTCAAGACACGCTTGAAGCTCAGCAATATCACATTCATCCGCTTGTTGGATCAAATACCCTAAACCAGAAAGGTGCACACCCGTTGGTGGTTTTTTCGATGTGCCTTTACCGATAGGTGCCATGCCAATATAACAAGCGTAAACAGCACGAGTTAACGCTACATAAATTAAACGTAAATCTTCTGCTAAGCGTTCTTTCTCGGCTTTTTCGACCGACTCATCTTCCTTTAATAAATCTAAAACAGAATAACGATTGTCTTCATCATAAAAACTAACTTCGCCTTTTTTATCCACGGCTCGATAGGAGCAAACAAAAGGCAAAAAGACGAGATCGTATTCCAACCCTTTTGATTTATGAATCGTCACGATCTGCACCAAGTTACGCTCAGATTCTAAACGTACCGTTTGCTCTTCAGCATCGCCATTAGGTTCAGAAATCGCATCAGATAACCAACGCAACAATCCATAATCACTGTCGAGGGTTTGGCTTGTTTGTTGTAATAATTCACCAATATGAAGTAAATCAGTTAAATGACGTTCACCGCCATTTTCAGCCAATAAACGCTCTGAAATACCTTGTTGAGTAATAATTTGATGCAACATAGGCATGATGCCACGTTGTAACCAATGCTTACGGTAGGCACGGAACTCATTAACGGCTAATTCCCACTGCATTTCATCAACATTAAATTGATGCAGTTGATCGGCCGTATAAGCAAACAAAGACGAGGCTAATGCAGAACGTACCGCTCGTGCATCCGTTGGCGTCATTGCAGCCTGCAATAAACGCAAAATGTCTTTAGCTAAAGGAGAAGAAAACACACTGTCTCGGTTCGACAAATAAACACTGGCGATACCCTGTTTTGATAATGCTTCTCGAACCAATTTCCCTTCTTTACCAGTACGAACCAGTACGGCAATATTCCCAGCTTTAATCGCTTCTTTTTTCTCTCCATTTTTTAGGTGCGCAGACCCTTGTTGAGATCCGGTCAAAATGGTTTGAATTTGCGCCGCCGTCGATTCCGCCATTACTCGTTGGTAATTGCCTTTGTTTATCGGGTTACCATCTTTGCTTTCTTGTAACCAAAACGTCATTGCAGGCTGAGTTTGATTATCTAACGACCACGATTTTTGTTCCGCATTAATCGGATTATATTTCACCGGATAAAACGGAATATCATCATCGTATAAAAACGGTTGTTTACCATGCTCAAAAATACGGTTTACTGACGACACCATATCGGCAGTTGATCGCCAGTTAGTATCAAGAGTGTAGTGATCTGCCACTTGGCGACGTGCCTGAATATACGTAAATATATCTGCGCCACGGAAAGCATAAATAGCCTGCTTTGGATCGCCAATCATGAACAAACCACACTGTGATTGATCTTGATAGATGGTATTAAAAATAGAATATTGAAGTGGATCGGTATCTTGGAATTCATCAATCAAAGCAATTGGGTATTGCTCGCGGATCTTTTCTAGCAGTAAAGCGTTCTCTTGATTTTCGGTTGCAGCCGACAACTGAGTCAGCAAGTCATCAAACGATAACCAGTTCTTCTGCTCTTTTGCTTGCTGTAAGGTTTCTCGACAGCGATGAATAGCTAAAGATAACAATGGCTGTTTTATTTCTAATGGCTGCGCTAAAAAGCCATCAATTAATTTAAATACTGCGTGTTCTGGTGCTTCGCCTTTTTTGGTCTTATCAATTAATAACGATTGAGAAAATTTTTCTAATTTGTCATGAATTTGCAGCGAAGTCGTTGGGTTACTTGCCCATACTGACACTTGCTCTAACCAATTTGGTAAATTCTTTTTAGTGTAGCTGCGTTTATCTACGCCCGAACCCGAGATCAAAGCTTCAAAATCAGCACAATGTGACGACCATTGCTGCTTTAATTCATCGATTCGTGCAATACCCTGCTGACAGAACTCTTCTAGTGAGTTTTCTAATGGCTCAACCGTTAAATGCTTTGGGACACCAGTAAGACTATTGCCCATATCACCTAATAATGCAGAAGGGCTTGGCCAGCAATCGTAAACACTTTCAGCCACCATTTTTGGCAGATGATAAAAACTACGACGCCAAAAATCTGCGGCCACTTGGTGCATTAATTTGGCTTGGTCGGTAACAAATTCACTTTCGAACTGGGCACCCGATTCAAAGGCATTTTGGGTTAGCATGCGCTGACAAAAGCCATGAATGGTAAAGATTGAGGCTTCATCCATACTGCGTTCAGCATTCAATAATACGTGTGCTGCCGACTTATGATCAGAAATAGCCGCTAATAGCGGGTCAATAACGGGATCGCCACTCTTATAATCACTTTTATGCACAGCACGAGCAAACGCTAAACGGGCATCATGGATCTTAGCTCGAATACGTTCTCTTAATTCTGCGGTTGCCGCTTCCGTAAAAGTCACTACCAGTATTTTATCTACGGTTAATTCTTCACTATGGCGACTGTTCTCATCACCATGCCCTAATAGTAAACGTAGATATAAACTGGCAATGGTAAAGGTTTTACCTGTACCTGCGGAAGCTTCAATTAAACGTGTCCCATGTAAAGGAAACGTCATTGCATTCAATTGATTTGGAGCTGCGATTGTCGTCATCGAACATCACCATTTTTATTTATCATCAACACTCTGTTTTTACAGACTATTTGTGTGACCCATATCGTAGTTCATTAGGAACAACGATAATAAAATTAATAAAGCGACCAATGTGAGATCTTTCTCACGGTTCACTTTTTATGCTTTGTTACACTCAGCGCACTTACAAAAAGCTCATTAAATGTGCATTTGTATTAAAGGATTCGGTCAACCTCTGACCTGTGGCCGTACAGCGAACGCCCTACACTAAAAATGATTTACTGGCGGCCACCCTACTCTTTTCTTCCGTGCTTCTTCTTCAATACCTTCTTTCTTAAGCATTGCTTTGTTTTAAATTACAGTTTTTCTTTCTCACTGTGTAACAAGGCATCATGTAAAACGTTTTTCGCGTTATCAAAAATAGTCTGACCTAATTCGTCATTCCACTCAGGCCACATACGCATGACATAATCATTGCTGTTTTCACCCGCGTAACGAGTTCCACTGTATTCATCTGCCATTTTTTTCAGTGCTTTTTCATGTGTTTCTTCATCGTCATTCCACACACCTTTTTTATCTATGTGTGCTTCTAGTCCAGCCAACGCGGCTTTTGGTAAATAAGGCAATGGCGCACAGTTACCAGAAATATAAAGGCTCAATATAACCTCTAAATGTTGATACGCTTTTTCTGTTTCAATTGGCTCAAAATGATAAATCGCATCGGTGCCAAACAGGTGAGTAAACTGTTGTTGCTTCATCGCACACAAACAAAGATGATCAATCCACGTAGCTAAAACTTCATGAGAACGAATTTTACCACCACGATAACGTAGCATTCCTTCTTTATAACGCTGTTTTAGCCAGCCTTGTAATTCCATTTCACCATGAGGAAAAGTAAAGCGTAAACGCACTTCTTGATCTTCTAATGGCGATGTCGTTAATGGCTGAATATGAGCCACTAACTCTTTTACCGTGTTCACTTCTTTGTCTGCCGCGATCTCACCAAAGCTACCAATAGGTAATTTTCCTTGCGCTTTTTGTTGCTGATAAAACTCACGACTTAGTTGAGATACTTGGTTAGGATCATCATAGGCCAATAACTCTTCTAGCAATTCTGATTTCATTCCATAACCAGTACGACCATCAATAGAAAACGGTTCATCATCTTCAACTCGACTCTCTACCGTTTCAAAAAATACTTTTAAACCACGGTTAAAGAAATAGGCTACAGGCAAGCGCCAAAAGCGTTGTAGTTCGGTTAATTCAAGCTCTTTTGATTCTGGTGCAAACACTAAAGGTTCAGTTTGGAATTCTGGCGCGGCTTGGCCTTCTAGTTTTGCGGTTGGCAGCCATTCACTGGCATAACTGGTGTTATCACCCACAAAACTCTGTTGGCTATAAGGAACCAAAGGATGTTCTATTGTTAATTTTTTAACTAAGCGTTTAGCTGACTCTTCAGGGTTCAGCTCACTATCGCCATCTAGACAATAACTTTGCTGACAATACTCAAGCAGTTCACTCACCAAAACAGAAGGGGCTTTTTCTGTGTTATCTCGAATAGAGCGACCTATATAGCTGAGATAAAACGCTTTATTCGCCGATTGCAGTGCTTCTAAAAACAGATATCTATCATCATCTCGACGAGAACGATCACCCGGTTTCATGCGTTTCTGCATTAAATCGAAACCTTCAACTGGCATGGTTCGCGGATAAGACCCATCCGTCATACCAAGTAAACAGACCACATCAAATGGAATTGAACGCATCGGCATCAAGGTACAGAAATTAACTTGTCCGGCTAAGAATCGTTGACTTGCTTTGCCACCTGACAAATTATTTTTCAGGTAATTATTAATAATTGCCGCTGAAATTGGCGCTTCAAAGCCCGCATCTTCTAAATTTTCTTCCAGTTTTTGCAATTGATCTCGAATGCTTTTAACGACCAGCTCACCTTCTAATTCGACAAGTAAAAAATCGTCCATTAGTTGGTTAATAATGGTGCGCCATGCATTAATTGTTTGCGCTTGGCCTAGGATGATCTGATAAGTCAAAAGCTGATCAATAAAGTGCGCTAAGTTACCTGCGATTTCGGCATTCATGCCTTGCACTTGTTCGTAGCTCGCCATGCCTTCAAATAAGCCCGCGTCTTGCTCCATCGCATAACCAAGCAACATTCTCTGAATACCAAATAGCCATGAGTTTTGATTATGTTCAGGAAGATCAAAATGCGCGGAGGTGCTGTTATCCAATCCCCAGCGAATACCGGTTTCTTCTGCCCATCGTTTTACTATTTCAAACTGCTCGGCATTAAATTTAAAACGAGACATGACGGCAGGAACTTCCAACAAACTTAATAACTCTGATAAACCACAACGATTTTCAGGCAACGCCATTAAATTCATAAAAGCCAATAGCACTGGGTTTTCTTGCTCGGCACTTTGATCGGAAATAGCAAAAGGAATGTAGCGATCGAATGCTGCGTTACCAAAGACGGCTTGGATCGCCGCACTGTACACATTGATATCTGCCACCATCACAATAATATCGCGAGGTTTTAATTCTGGATCATTGGCAAACATATCCAATAATTGATCGTGTAAAACTTCTACTTCACGCATTGGGCTATGACATGAATGCAAAAGAATCGAACGATCATCAGCGCTGATTGGTTGCTTGTGCTCACTGTTATCAAGCACATCATCACGACTGCGTTCTTCTAAATTTAAAATATCAGATTGGATAGAATGTAAGAGGTTGTCATTATCTACATCAACAAAAGCATCAATCTCTTGCGCTTCCATTTCTGATAATAGACAAAGATTATCTCGACCTAATTTCCCCCATGATGCAAGCAGTGAATTACCTACTTCTGAAGTGTGCAGCTCATCTTCAAAATTTGCATCAAGCGATCCTTTTAATTGCTCCGTATCACCGATTTGCTCACTGTGATCATCTAACCATTTTACTTGCAGACGATTACGCGCTTCTAGACGAGCGAGGTATTTTCTGTCTCGAATTTCACCCCAGTAATAACGACAAGGATTGGTAAACATTAAATGCACATCAATGTGTTGCCCAAGAGCCGCTAGCGCATCTAAATAACGAGGAGGCAATGAAGTGATACCCACCACAAATAAACGCTTAGGCATACCTTTTGGCAAGGTTCCCGTTTGCAGATAATTTTCTAAGGTTTCAATAAAGTGCTCGAACATATTGGCACGATGATAAGGAGAATGACCCAGCGCTAAGGTTTGATCATACAAGGCTTGCCATAAAATTGGTTGCCAAGGATGTTCGCCTTCTAATTCGGTTACCTCTTCACCTGCTTCCCACTTTTGGATCCACTCTGGGCGGAATACTAAATATTGGTCAAAGATATCGGCAATTTTTGCAGCTAATTGGTAGCACTTAAGTTGGTTTTCATCATTTTCTAAATAGCGTTGCAGTGGGGCAAATTCATCTTGTTTTAATAACTCTGGTAATAACGTCACTATCTTCCACGTCATGGCTTCTTTATTAAAAGCACTGCGCTTTGGCACGTCATCCAGAACCTGAGTAAACAAGTCCCAAATAAAAGTAGCAGGAAGTGGAAAGGTAAGATTGGCGGCAATGCCTAACTCTTTTGCGAGTTCGATTTTAAGCCATTGCGACATACCCGGGCTTTGAACGAGAATTTGTTCTTGCTCAAATGGGTTATCAAGAGGGTTTAGACGAATTAATTCAACGACAAGAGATTTAAGAACATCAAGTTGATTTGAATGATAAACAGTAAACACACCCAGCTCGCTTATAAAGAAATGAAAGTCTCTATAGCTTAACGTAACTGGATGTGTTTTAAGAGAAAAAGATTACGAATTTAGTGTGCGTGTTTAGGGTTAACTAAGCGATTTGTCATGCGAGTAATCGGACGGTAATGAGCTAAATAATGCGCAGCAACATAACTAACAACACAGGTTGCTACCACTAATTCAACAACGGCAAGCATTCTGACTTGGTAAACATAATCAGCAATGACACCTTGCGATAACATCCAATTAGCCGTTTTAAATAATGCCGTTGCACCAATCACCATTGGGAAGGTAAATGCAGCATAGCCAGGGCTAAATGGCAGTCTCATTAATTTAAAGAAAGCCATGTAGATAACACTGGTCATCAACACTGCAATACCAAATAGAAGCGCAATTATCACTGGTGATGGTGAAGCGGTGACGGTTAGATAACCCGCCAATGATAAACTTGCTGGTGCCGCCATGATTGCGATGGTTGGTTTTGCAGCGTCAGGGACTTCGTTACAAAACATTAAACGGTAGATCATAATTGGCAGCATGATGGCATAGATAATTAAACCAAACATTAATATCCAATGTGCGGCTGGTGCTAATGCCGGATTACCAGAAAATGAAACATCCGCAACGATTAGACCTACTGGTGGTACAAACCAACTTGGAACCATGTGGTGTAATTCAAAATCTTTTGCTCGATGATAAATAAAAGAAGCTAAGAAAATAAAATGAAGCGCAATTGCAGCTAGCCATAAAGCATCACCAGCCGCTGGATAAAAATGCCCAAGACTGCTTGATACGACCATTGTTCCCATAGCAAATGTTGGAGCTACGCTGCCTACAACAGGATGTGCAAGCTCACTCCACAATACTGCTGGGTGTAATAAAAATTTAACCGCTAAAATAAGTAATAATACTGAAGCGATAGCTGCTGAGATCCATTGTGCATAGCCGTTTAAAGGAAGTGCATTTTCCCAGCTCCAACCTAAACTTGCGATCCCAAGAGCTAACCCTGCCATTGGTGTTGGTGCGCCTGCTACTTTTTGTTTTGTGTAATTAAGCATGACATTGTTCTCTTTACTATTTAACGATGAAGCCAGTTTACTACCCGTTAATCATTAATAAAATTTGAATAAATTAAAGACTACGTTAAAATAAAATTAACGATGATAATCTATTAGTATTTAGGACTTCCTGTCATGAGAATTTCACTAAAACAACTCAATGTATTTACGGCAATTGCTCAAGAAAAAACAATGACAAAAGCGGCTCAGCGACTGTTTATTACAAAGCCGGCGGTAAGCCTTTCATTATCTGAGCTTGAAAAAAATTTAGGTTACAAAATATTTGATCGCGTAAATAATCGCTTAGTGTTAAATAGCGAAGGCCGCCAACTCCTTCCTTTAGCGGATGAATTACTAGAACGAGCAGAAGCCATCGAGCATCAATTTACTGTAGATAGCCAACTAACTGGTTCATTAAATATTGGTGCCAGTGATACGATTGGTAATCATATTGCACCAGTATTACTTAATCAATTTCAACAACAGCATCCTTGTGATATCCAACAATTATTGATTTCCAATACCGCACAAATCATAAATCGATTATTAGAGTTTCAATTAGATATAGGTTTAGTTGAAGGTAAAGTACATCATCCAAAATTAAATATAATTAAATGGCAATGTGACGAGATGTATTTAGTGTGCGCCCCTTCTCATCCGTTGGCAACTAAGAATAAAATTAGCTTAGATGATTTAGAACATTCTACTTGGCTGTTACGAGAAGAAGGTTCTGGTAGTCGAGAATATTTCCTTAATCATATTGCCTCTAATTTAAATGACTGGCATGAATCTCTACAACTTCACACCACAGAAGCTATTATTAATTGCTGCTCACAAAACATGGGATTAGCATGTTTATCTCAACTTGCTGCTCAAAATGCGATTAATGACGGGAGATTAATTAAATTACATTATGATAAATCACTAATACGACAATACTGGCTCTTATTACATAAAGAAAAATACCAAACTCCACTACTAAAAACATTTCTCGCTTATTGTGAAGAGAGTTAACTAGCTCCAATTTTAGTACCTCTAAGTGGACAAAAAAGTTGATTTACTGTATAAAACACCAGTTAATTTTAAAGGAGAGACGACCATGGCTGTTATCGTCAAATATGTAGTTGAGCGCAACGGAGAAGAGAAGATGACTTTTACCTCTAAAACTGAAGCCGATGCTTATGACAAAATGCTGGATGTTGCAGATGAGCTTTTTACTCTGCTAAATGAAAGTAATTTAATTGAAGATGAAGGGAAACAAGAAGAATTATCTCTTTATCTGGCTAAGCACAAAGAAGATGTCTTAGTTGCTTTAGGCGCAAAACGTAAACCTGCACCTAAAAAAGCAAAAATTGAAGCAGTAAAAGATGAAGAATCTGACGCGGCTTAATTCTAAAAAGAATACATATTAAAATACAAATAGCAGCCTAATGGGCTGCTATTTTATTCTCTGCTCCCTATCTATTAATTTCCTTTTCTTACACTCTTTCTTCATTCTTACTAAATATTTATTACTTTCGCCCTTCTATATCACAGCAACTCTCTTTATGATGTGAAGTAAGATTTATTTTTAAATACTAATATTTATATGGAAATGGAGAATCATTACATGGCTCATTTTGCTCTTGCCTTTGGTACCGCAACAAAAAACCGCGACAATAAAATCATTGAAGCATTTTTCCCACACCCAGTATTAAATCCTTCTGAAGCACTAGTTAATTCTATTGCCCAAGCAAGTGGTTATGCTGAAGGCAACCAAGCTATCGAAATTTCTTCTGAAGTTTGTACTGAACTTGCTAATGCATTTGCAGCGAATGGTGATATTGCAAACGCAGCATTTGCAGAAAAAGCAGTTCAATCTAAACAACCTCTTGTTCTTGTTGTTCTAGCTACTGATGAGCAATCTAAATCTGTTGCTGAAGGTTTCTTAAAGCTTCAACTTATCTCTAACCGTTTAGTTAAACCACATGGCACAGTATTAGACGGCATCTTTGGTCTTCTTCACAATATTGCGTGGACTAACCAAGGTCCTATCGATCTTCCTGAGCTTGCTGATCGTCAAATCGAAGCACGCCTAGCTGGTGAAACACTGACTGTCGATTGTGTTGATAAATTCCCTAAAATGGTGGATTACATTGTTCCTACTGGTGTCCGCATTGCCGATACTTCACGAGTTCGTTTAGGCGCACATGTAGGTGAAGGCACAACTGTAATGCATGAAGGCTTCATCAACTTTAACGCTGGTACTACTGGTGTGAGTATGGTTGAAGGTCGTATTTCTGCAGGTGTTGTTGTAGGAAACGGCTCAGATATCGGCGGTGGTGCTTCTATCATGGGTACGCTTTCTGGTGGCGGTAAGATGGTAATCTCTATTGGTGAGAACTGCCTACTTGGTGCTAACGCTGGTCTTGGTTTCCCAATGGGTGATCGTTGTACGATTGAATCTGGCCTATATGTTACTGCTGGCACAAAAGTAAGCATGCTAGATAACCAAGGAAAAGAAGTTGAAGTAGCGAAAGCTCGTGATCTGGCTGGCAAAACAGATCTTCTGTTCCGTCGCAACTCTATCACTGGTCAAATCGAATGTTTAACTAACAAATCTGCGATTGAACTGAACAGCGAATTACACAGTAATAACTAATTTTTCATTTGAGTATTTAAATATCGCATTCATGCTCTATTCATCAATACCAAGGTAATCTAATGGTCAGTAGCTTAATTGTTACTGACCATTTTTTATTTATATAGGAAACTCAATGAGACTATTACTTGCTTTATTACTGCCTTGGTTACAGTTTTTTACTATAGGTCGTCCATTTAGCGGCATTATTTGTCTTATCTTACAAATAACCTTAATTGGTTGGATCCCAGCTGCTATTTGGTCTGTCTATGCACTAAGTCAATATAGAACAGATGAAAAAATTAAAGACGCTTTTGGGCGATAAGAATTAAATTTAGTAGGTAGTGAACACTAAGTTCTATAAGCAATAACGCTTTTCTCAATGGTTTGAATGAGCAACTCTTTGAGCCATTGATAACGTTTATTTTCTTTATTTCTGGTTTGCCAAATCAATTGAATATCAAACTCACCAACATCAATGGGAGGCTCTGAATGCACCAATTTTTCAGAAAAAAGATCGAGTTGAGCCATTAACTCTGGAACGACACAGATTAAGTCTCTTTTTTTCATTAAATGCCTGATGGTTAAAAAGTGCTTAGAAGCGACGCTAACTGAACGATGCACTCCTAATCCCTTTAATTTACTATCTACGCCTGTTTTCAATGCACCGTCAGGACTCACTAAGGCATGGGGTAACGATATATATTCATCAAGCGTTATCGGCGTTTTAAATTGATGCCGATTACCATCCCACATACATACGTGCTTTTCTGTGTATAGCGTTTGATATTGAAACTCTTTTTGCTCTGGTTTCATACTGCCAATAATTAAATCAAGTGGCTCGGAATCAAACCTATCTTGATAATTGGCTTTATCTACCGTAGTAAAACAGAGCTGTGCATTTAGTGCTAATTGGTGAATTGCATCAAAAATATCAGCAGCAAAAAGAAGCTCTGCGTAATCCGTCATTCCAATTTTAAACGTTCCAGTAAACTCACTCGCCTCAAACGTATCAACTTTTAAAATATCGCCAGAAATTGTCTGTAATACTTTAGTTACCATTGGATACAACTGGTTAGCTTTAGCGGTTGGTATCATTTTATGTCCTTGTCGTTCAAACAATGGATCATGTAATAACTCACGCAAGCGAGAGAGACTGTGGCTCATCGCCGATTGCCCAACAAATAATTTATTCGCCGCCAGTGAAACACTTTTAGTTTCCATTAACGCACTGAACACGACCAATAAATTAAGGTCTACCGCCTTCCAATTAATTTCATTCATAGTTAGTAGTAATTTAATCGATTTGAATAATTTGATAGTAACTCTTAATCTTACTTCCATCAAAACTGAATATCCAAATTTGGATGACACATCAAAAAGCTGAGTACATTATGTTTGAAATATTTAAACGATTTTTTCTTTTAGGTTGGGTTAGCTTCGGTGGGCCAGCGGCTCATATTGGCTATTTCAGAAATGAATTTGTTCAAAAGCGTGGTTGGATAAGTGAAGAAGAATACGCTCAACTGATCGCGCTAAGTCAGTTTTTGCCGGGTCCAGGTTCAAGCCAAGTAGGCTTTGCTTTGGGTTATCACAGAAAAGGACTCTTTGGCGCTCTACTCGCATCAATTGGTTTTACATTGCCTTCTATTCTTATCATGGTCTTATTAGCAAACATAAGCCATTCATTCTTTGGTAATGACATCTTTGAAGGCATCATTCATGGATTGAAATTATTAGCTGTTGTCGTTGTTACTGACGCAATAATGGGAATGTATAAGAGTTTTTGTAAGGACAAAATCACCGTACTTTTATGTATTATGACGGCGAGCTTGTTATTAATTCTTCCCTCTATAAGCACTCAATTAATTGCCTTATTAATTGCCGCTATCGTTGGACGAGTTTATCTAAAATCAGACCAATCTACTGAAGTTAAAAAAGAATCTAAAGGCATTAACTGGTTACCCTTAATTATCTTTGCACTTTGTTTCTTTGCTTTACCAGCTATCGTCAATCATTCGCCATTACTTCTTCTTTTTTCTGATTTCTTCCAAGCAGGTAGTTTAGTCTTTGGTGGTGGTCATGTCGTCTTACCATTACTGCAAAATATCGTTGGCGACCAAATTAGTACTGATAGCTTCTTAACGGGTTATGCTGCTGCACAAGCAGTTCCGGGGCCAATGTTCACCTTTGCTACTTTCTTAGGTTATGAACTATGGAGTGAGCAGCCTGTACTTGGCACTTTAGTAGCAACTATTGCGATTTTCTTACCTGGGTTTTTATTGGTACTTGGTGTATTTAGCCACTGGCAAGTACTTGCTCAAAAACCAGCATTAGCAGGTGCAATTACAGGGATTAATGCATCAGTGGTCGGTTTACTAATCGCTGCACTTTATGACCCTGTATTTACCAGTGCTGTTGGTTCTGGTTTAGATATGGCACTAGTTATTATTGGTTTTGCATTATTAAAAGTACTTAAATTACCGATTGTAGGCTTAGTGAGTTTCTTTATTGCTGCTGGTGCTACGTTGCCTTTTATTGGTTGATTTATAATAAATTAGGTTCAAGCAACTGTTTGAACCTAATAAAATTCACTGTACCTTGATATCATTGTTTGCAAAGTAACGCCTTGAACCTCATTCCACCTGTCACTCCACTCTGCTTTAATATTTATTTCTTTTAATGTAGTTACATTCGCACCCGAAACAACAATTGACATGCGATCAATCACATCCCAACTAACTTTATAGCCATTAATATCCTCTGGTGTAGTTTGAGTAATGATCGTTTTAAACTGAATTGTCCCATCCTCACCATCTATTGAACGAGTTCTAAAATATTCTAGTTTAGACTCCGCCACATACAATGCTTGAATACTATTTACTGCATATTCAGATTTTTTATCAACGTAAACTTGTAGTTTAATCAGCCCCATAACACCGACAACCAGCAATACAAATGAAATAATAACTTCAAGTAAACTAAATCCATTTTGTTTAGAAATCATGCCAAGATCCTTTAACCCACCGAGGTTGTACAAGGCCAGAAACTAACTTATTTACGATATCACTGTTATATTTAAAATTTGAGCTAGTATAAAAAATAGCAGATTGATCTTTCGTATCAAAAAATTGCCCACCTAGCAGTGTAAATGCACCATGCTGATAAAAAGAGGCCGTAGTTAAAAATTCTGATGGGTATAATGAGCTAGGCGTTCCCCCATGAGGATATAATTTGCTATATGCATCAGTCCCATACCAATTACTCCCATCTGTAGGAACTGAATAATCATGATTAAAATGAAAAATAACCCCTTTCATATCTTTGGCAGTAGTACCTGGAGGAGCACCCATTATTGACAAAGAACCATCATGAATAACGATAAAAGCTCCATTCAAACTATTATTCATTACTTCTGAAAAACCTTCATATTGCGCCGAAGTAATCTCACAGCTACCCTCAACCCAAATATATTCTTCGCCTGCATTGATTCTATTTTTTAATTTGGTACCACATTCAGATAAACGCTTATCACCCCCACTCCCTGAGCCATATAAAATATCAAACTTTCCATTATCTCGAATCGTGTTATGATCACTTGGTTCTATACCAAATAGATCTTTAAACGGTGATATCTTATCATCTCTTAAAAAATCAGATTTAAAATTAGAACTACCCGCTGCTGAATTTGTTTTATGCTCTGGGCTACAATCTTTGCCTTGATTATCAAAATCACTACTAGGTTTAACGCTATGATTCACCCCTGCATTGTTAACTGAACCGAAAGCGCCAATCTTATCTTTATATCTTACAGCTACACACTCCCATCCATCTGTCCCCAATTTTACAGGGTCAGGAGATGTGAAAGTAATACTTGAATAAAAATATAAATTAGAAGCCGATTGAATAGCACCATCACCACCAGAACCTCCGATTGTAAAATCTTTTTTTACGATTTGTGATAATTTATCTGCTTTAATTTGATAATTCATCCCTTGTGTAATCTGCAAATCAGTTAGATCTAAAGACGCACACTCAGGAATTGGTGTGCTAGGAACAGCTCCGATCGTCGATACTTTGGTAAATGCACATTCAACACCGCCTTCTGCTGCCCAATATCCTTTTCTCGCCTCTACTTCATTTTGAGCTCGCTTTATCTGATAAAAAATATGCTTATAGCTCCCTAAAGAAAAAATCAGTGACGCCATTAAAATGAAACTAGAAACAAGAAGGGTAATTGCACCTTTTTGATTTTTAATCATTTCCAGTTCCTTTGCTTTATTTTAATCTCAGAAGAATACCTATGGGCGGTATTTTTAAGTTCAGCATTTGTAGATATAGATAAATATGCAGAACTTACGGAACTACCAAGTGCTGTATAGTTCAATGTAAAATCAGTTACTTTAATAAGGTTATTATCTACAAGTGACAAGCATTGTGGTGAAAAATATATATCAGGGATAAATGATATATTTTTCCTTGAGCATATTTTTAATGTTTCAGATTCATATTTAAAACGAGCAAAGCGCCACTCAGAAGGTGAACCTGATTCAGATTGATAAATAAAACTCAGCTGAGCACCTGATATATGAATAACATCATTCGCTCCTGACAATATTTCAGAATAAGAACCGGAACGACTATAACCAGCCCTCTGACTCTCTTCTTTTATAAAGCGTAATGCATCATTTAAATCTTGGATTAGTAATAACTTTTGACTCCTATTTGCTGATATTTTTTGTCCCTCAACAAAAACATTACCAATTAACATTAAAGCAATTAAACCAAGACTTGATGCAACAAGAAGTTCAATTAAAGATGCACCTAATTGTTTATGGCTAACATTCGTTGTAACCATAAAAAGTGCCTCCATTTCCACATAATTTAATACGCCCTGTAATATTATGAGTTGATAGCTTTAATTGCTTCGCATTATCTTTATAAAAATAGAAACTTCTTGATAAGTTAGGAGTTGCTCTAACTGAATCAAAAGTAATTGATGACACACTTGAGGAAATTTTCATATCAGGATGATTTATTGAATCAATATAAGATAAGGAGGTTAATTTTATACCTGAGATTGTTGTTGCGGTGCTACCGGCAGGGTTTAAAGATATAATCCAATCTGTAGATTCATTAAGATAAAATAATTTTAATTCTTTATTTTGTAATACAGCCTCTGATTTTGCTTGAATAAAAAAACCTTCAACTTCACCTGCAAACCTCTTCATATTTTGATTTTCTAGCAGATGCGAAAAACTAGGCCCTGCAGCTACTAATAAAGTAGAAAGCACAGCGATAGCTATAACTAATTCAAACAGAGTAAACCCGCGAGTCATTTCACAATTTCCTTTGCAACATTCCATTATGGAAATTTCATCTTGCCACAAAGAGTAACACCTATTAAAAGTAGATATATTTTATTTCAATAAGTTATCGGAATGATTCGAATTTTTAGTCAAGTAAAGACATATAAGTTTCATCGTGGTGTGACATTAGTCGAATTACTAATTACCACCTCAATCATTGCAGTCCTAAGCACAATAGCTTACCCAAGCTATACTTCCTATATATTAAAAAGCCATAGAACTGAAGCTCTTGAAGCGCTAACGAAAACTCAACTTCATATAGAAAGCCTCTACTCAACCAGAACAGAAAGCACCTCAAAAGAAAAATACCAAGCGCTATTAGCGCTTACCATTAATAATAATAATGGTTCTTGCCTACAAGATCATATCTGTAAAGTTGATAATAATAGATATCTTCTTTCTTATAATTTAGCTAGCTCAAGTATGAGTATTTATACTTTATCAGCTACACCACAATCTGAGCTTGGTCAGAATAATGATAGATGTGGCACTTTAACTTTAAATGCTGGTGGTGTGGGTTTAAGTGATAGTTCAGGGTGTTGGTGATATTATCGATGTAGGTGAAATAGAAAGTCGTCTAGCTCCAACTCTTATAATAAAAAAACTAACGTTCTTTCTCAAAGAATAAGTAGAAAAAAGCCCATACCTTTCAATATGAGCCTTCTTTAATATGTCAGAGCTCTCAAAATTTGCGATCTTATAGCGAGGAAATCCGAAGTTCTTGCCTTAAATAACAAATAGCAAAAAGGCTCATATCTTTCGATATGAGCCTTCTCTAAATATGGCAGGGGTGGAGAGATTCGAACTCCCAACACGCGGATTTGGAATCCGCTGCTCTGCCAGTTGGAGCTACACCCCTGTAGTTATTTTAAAGACTTAACTCTGTCTATAAATAAGTGGCGGAGTGGACGGGAC
>NZ_MAJV01000111.1:0-126115 GCF_001691065.1 Aliivibrio sp. 1S128
TCCGCCACGTCCGCGTTCTACTGTTTGATTATTAAGAACAATCGTTACTTAATCAATAAAGAGTAGTTATTCTATATTTTAATCGGCGAATGGTAAACCAATTAAAAGTTGTATGGTGGCTACTACGGGATTTGAACCTGTGACCCCATCATTATGAGTGATGTGCTCTAACCAGCTGAGCTAAGTAGCCAAATTGTTTCTTTCTTTCTAACTTGTCTCTCTTCCGTCTTATCGGTGAGGACGGAGCGCATTATGCTTACCAGAGGCTTATGCGTCAACACTTTTTTGAAAAAAATATGAATTCTTTGTTTGTTCGAACGGATTTTAATCAAAGCGTGCTTTTTATATGCAAAATAGAGTGATTTAGAGCAAAAGAATAAGAATAAGAGTTAGAAATAAGAAGTAGTGATATGTAAAAGATAAGAAGTAATAGGTTTTAACTGTTTGAAATATAGACAAGTAATAAAGAGGCCAGCAAATATGCTGGCCTTTTTTATTATACGTTGAAGCGGAAATGCACTACATCGCCATCTTTAACGATGTAATCTTTTCCTTCAAGGCGCCATTTGCCCGCTTCTTTAGCGCCACTTTCCCCGCCAAATTCGATAAAGTTGTCGTAACCTACAACTTCTGCACGGATGAAACCTTTTTCAAAATCAGTGTGGATTTTCCCGGCAGCTTGTGGTGCTGTAGCACCTACAGGGATAGTCCAAGCACGAACTTCTTTAACGCCCGCAGTAAAATACGTTTGTAGAGTTAATAACTCATAACCTGAACGGATAACACGGTTTAGGCCAGGTTCTTCAATTCCCATGTCAGCAAAGAATTCTTCACGATCTGCGTCGTCAAGTTCAGATAGCTCTGATTCAATGGCTGCACATACAGCAACAACTACGTTGTTTTCTGCTGCGGCATACTCACTAACAAGATCTAAATATGGGTTATTTTCAAAACCATCTTCAGCAACGTTAGCAATATACATTGTTGGTTTTAACGTTAGGAAGTTAAGGTAAGAAACCGCTGCAACTTCTTCTTTTGAAAGTTCAACCGTACGAGCCATGCCACCTTCTGTAAAAACAGGTAATAGCTTTTCAAGTACTGAAATTTCAAACTTAGCCGTTTGATCGCCGCCTTTTGCTTTTTTAGCTTGACGTAAGATTGCGCGTTCGCATGAATCTAAATCGGCAAGAGCAAGTTCAAGATTGATGATTTCGATATCTTCAATTGGTGATATTTTACCAGCAACGTGAATGATATTGTCATCTTCAAAACAGCGAACAACATGGCCAATAGCATCTGTTTCACGGATGTTAGCCAAGAATTTATTACCTAGACCTTCACCTTTAGATGCACCAGCAACCAGACCTGCAATGTCTACAAATTCCATTGTAGTTGGAAGGATACGCTCTGGATTTACGATTTTAGCTAATGCGTCTAAACGTAGATCAGGAACCGGAACCACACCAGTGTTTGGTTCAATAGTACAGAAAGGGAAGTTTGCAGCTTCAATTCCTGCTTTAGTTAGTGCGTTAAACAGTGTTGATTTACCAACGTTTGGAAGACCAACGATTCCGCATTTAAAACCCATGATGTAAACCTTATCTTTGTTATTCAGCTTTGAATGTATGTAAACGATTTTGTGCTTTACTTAATCCGTCTTTAAGCAAGATATCTAAGCAACGAGTAGATTCATCTACTGCAGCATCGATTAACTCTTGTTCTTTGGTAGGCGCTTTTCCTAAAACAAAACCGGCAACTTTGTCTTTATGGCCTGGATGGCCAATGCCAATACGAAGTCGATAAAACTCTTTCGTATTCGCTAATTTACTAATGGTATCGCGTAAGCCGTTATGACCACCGTGCCCACCACCTTTTTTGAATTTAGCAACACCAGGAGGAAGATCTAGCTCATCATGAGCAACTAAGATCTCTTCTGGTTTTATTTGATAAAACTTAGCTACTGAAGCAATAGCTTTACCTGATAAATTCATAAACGTTGTTGGGATCAACAATCGAAGATCCTGACCATTGGCTTGGATTCTACCTGTTAATCCGAAGAATTTAGTTTCTTCTCTTAATGTTACGTTATGTACACGGGCGAGTTCTTCAACGACCCATGCTCCTGCATTATGACGAGTTCTTTTATACTCAAGACCAGGGTTTGCTAGTCCAACAAGAAGTTTGATTTGATCGCTCAAAGACTTATCTCTCTATTTGGATACTAATATCATTAATAAACTTATTTAGTGTAGGTCGAACTAAAGACAATTAATGGTATTAGTATGTCCCATTAAAAAGGCGCGCCATATTAACACAAGAATTCCAAATACAAAAACGCCCCGCATATGCAGGGCGTTTTGAATAGGTTTTTGTTTGATTAGTGGTCAAACATTGCAGAGATAGACTCTTCATTGCTAATACGACGAATCGCTTCAGCTAGCATGCGAGAAAGGCTAAGTTCAGTTACTTTGCCTGTTGCTGCCATTTCTTTAGATAGAGTAATAGAGTCAGTAACAACAACTTGGTCTATTACTGAGTTTGCAATGTTTTCTGCTGCAGAACCAGAGAATACAGCGTGAGTTGCATAAGCAAATACACGTTTTGCACCGCGTTCTTTTAGGGCTTCAGCTGCTTTACATAAAGTACCGCCAGTATCAATCATGTCATCAACGATAACGCAATCGCGACCGTCAACATCACCGATAAGGTTCATTACTTCAGAAACGTTAGCACGTGGACGACGCTTATCAACGATAGCGATATCAACATCACCTAGCGCTTTAGCTGTTGCACGGGCACGAACAACGCCACCTAAGTCAGGAGAAACAACAACAGGGTTTTCTAGGCCACGGGTACGCATATCATCAAGCAGTACAGGAGTACCGAAAATGTTATCTACAGGTACGTCGAAGAAGCCTTGAATTTGTTCTGCGTGTAGATCGATAGTTAAAACGCGGTCAACACCAACGTTTGAAAGCATATCTGCAATAACTTTAGCAGTGATTGGTACACGAGCAGAACGTACACGACGGTCTTGACGAGCATAACCGAAGTAAGGGATTACTGCTGTAATACGGCCAGCAGAAGCGCGGCGAAGAGCATCGATCATTACTACTAATTCCATGATATTGTCATTAGTAGGAGCACAAGTAGACTGGATGATGAAAACATCACTACCACGTACATTCTCGTTAATTTGAACAGCTACTTCGCCGTCAGAAAAACGATCTACAGTAGCGTCACCAAGTGAAATGTATAGTCGATCAGCGATACGTTGGGCTAGTTTAGGAGTTGCATTACCAGCAAATAGCTTCATGTCAGGCACGGTGGAAACCTCAGGGTTGCGTCCAAATTGTGAGAATTTTATATTTTGCATAATGATTTATACTCTTCCAATTGGCGGTTGAGTGGCGAAGTATTTATACCTCGGGTGATAAATCCAGTTACACTATCAGAGATTAAGGAATAAACATGCTTTGCTTCTTTTTCACTGTTGAATTCAGCAAAAACACAAGCACCTGTTCCAGTTAGTCTTGATGGCGCATATTCTAACAGCCATGAAAGTTGGGAATCAACCTCTGGATACACACTTCTGACAATTTTTTCGCAATCGTTTTCGTACGGAGCGTCCAAAAGTACGTTAAGTGGCTGTTTTGGTGTGTTTCTAATCAAATCTGGGTGACTGAACACATCAACAGTAGAAATGCTCACCTCTGGTTTGATCAGTAGGTACCATTGCTCTTTAGGAGTGGCTGGTTGTAATTTCTCACCAATGCCTTCTGCAAAAGCGGAAAAACCGTGAACAAAAATGGGTACATCTGCCCCAAGTTTGACTCCTAAATCTGCTAGTACTTCATTATTTAAATTAAGTCCCCAAAGAAAATTGAGGGCAACTAATACGGTTGCTGCATTTGACGAACCACCACCAATACCACCACCCATAGGTAATATTTTTTCTATTTCAATATGCGCGCCAAAAGAGCATTGAGCGTGTTGTTGAAGTAGAGTTGCCGCTTTCCATATCAAATTGTCTTTTGTTTTAACTCCTGGAATATCAGGAGAAAGAGTGATGTCATTTGATTTGTTTGCAGTAATGGTGAGGTAGTCGCATAGGTCTATGAATTGAAATAAGGTTTGTAATTCATGATAGCCATTGGCTTGTTGGCCATTGATATAAAGAAATAAATTTAATTTGGCTGGGGAAGGCCAACGAGTTGATGTTGTGATCATTGAGTAACTTTTTATCATTGAGAAACAGTCCAATTTGAAGCAATGATTTTAATGGTTGTTTTTTGTTGGGTAAGTTTCATTGAACTTGGCAGTAGTACTTGTCCTTTTTCAATATAACTATTGTAGCGTAGATGCCAATTAGTTTGGCCAATTTGTTTTACTAAATGATCCACAGTATTGAGTTCATTGAGATCGAAATCATCAGCATCGGTCGGCAACCCCTTTATCCAATCTCCTAGATAACCAATGGGAAGGTTTAATCCGGTAAGGCCGTACATTAACCGGCCAGGATCTTGTCCTTCAAAGGTTTGACCGTCACCCGTTTCAATAATGGTATGTCCTTCGGTCATTGAGGCTTTAATTACCGTTTGACCTAAAAATGTCGTAAGCAATAATTGACTACTATTCGGTTTCTGTATCCATTGGAAGTTTAAGCTGTGGCGCTCTTCTGGAGATTGGTAACCAATTTTTCCTGTGACTTGGTAACGGGAAATCGTTTCTAATTGAGTTTGGTGTTTATCCCAATTTGTAGATTGTTGTGGAGTTAGTGGCACGCTAGAGCAAGCACTAAGGAATAGCGTCAAGATGAGAATAGCAAAAGGAAAGCGAGTAAAACGAGAGCACATCATTGAAAATCTCATGCATAATTCAAAGTGGATTTTGAGATTGTAGCAAATTGTTAGCGGATTTGGAGCTAAATAGTGTTTATTGGTCACTAATTTTCCGACTGGACGCCCTCATGTCTTTTAAAATTCGGTCGCATCAAGTAAAATTCGTCCTTGTTATTTTTTTATTGGTCTGTTTGCCGAATGTCATTGCTTGTTGTTGGAATCAATCATACGTCAGCCTCTGTTGATTTGCGTGAGAAAGTCGCTTTCTCTCCAGACAAATTAACTAAGGCGTTAGATGAATTAAAAAATAGTGATGCGATTCAAAGTGGCGTAATTCTATCGACCTGTAATCGAACGGAAATTTATTGTGAAGTAAAAACCGGGGTCAGTAGTGGTTATGTTCTTAATTGGTTAGCTGAGTTTCATCGTGTTTCTTTAGATATATTAATGCCTAGTATTTATATTTATGAAGAGCAAGCCGCAGTAAAACATTTAATGCGCGTTTCGTGCGGATTAGATTCATTAGTGTTAGGCGAACCGCAAATTTTAGGTCAAGTTAAAAAAGCCTTCGCAGATGCAAGAGAGCATAATGCTGTGGAAGGGACAATTGAAAAGTTATTCCAGAGTGACTTTTCAGTAGCTAAGCGAGTTCGTACAGAAACCAATATCGGTGGTAATGCAGTCTCTGTTGCTTATGCTGCTTGTATTTTAGCTCGTCAAATTTTCGAGTCTCTTGCTGATTCTACCGTTCTTTTAGTCGGAGCCGGAGAAACTATTGAATTGGTTGCTAAGCATTTAGATGCTGCGGGTTGTAAGCAACTTATTGTTGCAAACCGTACTCGAGAGAGAGCGATGGGGCTTGCTGAGCAATTTAATGCAGATGTTATAAGTCTTCCTGAAATACCAGAATATCTACCAAAAGCAGATATCATTATCAGTTCTACAGCCAGTCCGTTACCTATTATTGGTAAAGGCATGGTTGAAAGCGCATTAAAGCAACGAAAACATCAGCCGATGCTGTTTGTTGATATTGCTGTCCCTAGAGATATAGAAGGGGAGGTCGCAGAATTAAATGATGCTTATCTGTATTCGGTAGATGATCTTAAATCGATCATTGACCACAATATTGAGCAACGAAAGATAGAAGCTATTCAAGCTGAAGCGATAGTCAGTGAAGAAAGTGCGAGCTTCATGACGTGGATCCGCTCTCGTCAAGCGGTTAATAGTATTCGTCAATATCGAGAAAATTCAGAATCAATCCGTACTGAATTATTACAAAAAAGTATTCAAGCCTTAGCTTCTGGTCAAAATGCCGAAAAAGTTTTAGCAGAGTTAAGCAATAAATTAACGAATAAACTCATTCATGCACCAACACTTGCGATGCAGCAGGCCGCCAAAAATGGTGAGCCAGATAAACTTGCTGTGATCCGTAGAAGTATTGGTCTAGACAACTAAGTGTAGCTTAGGCTACCAACATAAAGAATCAATTATAATATGAAAGCATCAATTCGAGTAAAATTGGAAACGTTAGTTGAACGTTATGAAGAAGTTCAGCATTTATTAGGTGACCCAGGCATTATTGGTGATCAAAATAAATTCCGTGCGTTATCTCGTGAATACTCTCAACTGGAAGAAGTGACACAATGCTTCCAAGCGTATGAACAAGTACAAGAAGATCTTATTGCTGCTCAAGAAATGGCACAAGAAGACGATGCTGAAATGCGTGAAATGGCGCAAGATGAAATTAAAGAAGCAAAAGAAGCAAGTGAACGTTTAACAGATGAATTACAAGTACTGCTTATTCCAAAAGATCCAAATGATGAACGTAACTGTTTCTTAGAGATCCGTGCCGGTGCTGGTGGTGATGAGGCCGGCATTTTTGCGGGTAACCTTTTCCGTATGTATTCTCGTTTTGCTGAGAAAAAAGGGTGGCGTATTGAGGTCATGAGTTCTCATGCTTCAGAGCAAGGTGGCTTTAAAGAGATGATCGCAAAAGTAAGTGGCGATGGCGCTTATGGTGTATTGAAATTTGAATCAGGTGGTCACCGAGTTCAACGCGTACCAGAAACAGAATCGCAAGGTCGTGTGCATACTTCAGCGTGTACAATTGCTGTGATGGCTGAAATCCCAGAAGCGGATTTACCAGAGATCAAAGCATCTGATTTGAAAATTGATACTTTCCGTTCATCAGGCGCGGGTGGTCAGCACGTTAACACCACCGATTCTGCTATTCGTATTACTCACTTACCTACGGGTACAGTAGTAGAGTGTCAGGACGAACGTTCACAACATAAAAACAAAGCAAAAGCGATGTCTGTTCTTGCTGCTCGTATTATTCAAGCAGAAGAAGCTCGTCGTGCCGCTGTTGTTTCTGATACGCGTCGTAATCTATTAGGTTCGGGTGACCGTTCAGACCGTATTCGTACGTATAACTACCCACAAGGTCGCGTATCTGATCACCGTATTAACCTGACTATCTACCGTTTGAATGAAGTGATGGAAGGGGATCTAGCCGCGTTGATCGAACCTGTTGTATTAGAATATCAAGCAGACCAACTTGCTGCGCTAGCTGAAAATAACTAATGAATCAATCTATTGAAGCGCTGTTAAAGCATTCAATTCAATTGCTGCAACTTGGGGGGAGTGCTTCTCCTCAGGTTGATGCCTCTGTGCTGCTGTGTCATATTTTAGATAAACCAAGAAGCTACCTGTTGACTTGGCCTGAAAAAGAGCTAACTGATACAGAGCTAACAGCATTTGAATCGTTACTTTCCCGTCGCCTTTCTGGTGAACCTATTGCTTACATCGTAGGTTATAGAGAATTTTGGTCATTACCACTTAAAGTTTCCCCTACAACATTAATTCCTCGCCCTGATACAGAGCGTTTAGTTGAGATTGCTCTAGACCACCTTGATGAATTATCAACAAAGGTATTAGATTTAGGAACAGGGACTGGTGCGATAGCATTAGCGATTGCTTCTGAAATGCCTGCTATTAGTGTTATTGGTGTTGATTATCAACAAGATGCAGTTGAATTAGCGCAAGCTAATGCCAAAGGTAACCATATTATGAATACTGAATTTCGCCAGGGAAGTTGGTTTGCGCCAATTAAACCCGATGAACAGTTTTCTATTATTGTGAGCAATCCACCTTATATTGATGGAAATGATCCTCATTTATCTCAAGGTGATGTACGGTTCGAACCTCAAACAGCATTAGTTGCAGAGCAAGAAGGCTTTGCCGATTTAATTCATATTATGGAACATAGCCGAAATCATTTAGTTGATAATGGCTGGTTGCTTATGGAACATGGCTTTGAACAAGGTAAGCGACTACGTACTTATTTTGAAGCGCATGGCTTTGATAATGTCAAAACAGAACAAGATTATGCTGGTAATGACCGTGTTACGTTAGGTCAATGGTCAGTAAACACAGAGAATAAAGGATAATTCATGTATACCGCTGTTAAACATATTCACCTATTTATGATTGCTTGTAGCGTACTGCTATTTGTTGTTCGCTATGTATTAATGATGGTTGATTCAGATCTTCGTAATAAAGCATTTTTAAAACGCGTTCCTCATGTTGTTGATACGGCAATGCTATTAAGTGGCGTTGCACTTATTTTTATAACTGGATTCATTCCATTTACAGGTGCAGCTCCTTGGTTAACTGAGAAATTGACTTGTGTTTTGGTTTATATCGCTCTGGGGTTTGTCACTCTAGGAAGCAGTAAAAACAAAGTATTTAAAACATTTGCCTTCCTTGGCGCATTAGGTTGGTTGATGGTTGCAGCTAATATCGCGATGACGAAAGCGACATTTCTGGGGTAAATATGTTTCAGTTGCTTGGTGAAAATTTAGAAGACCTTAATCTTGTAGCTGGGGCTTTAGCGCTTAATTTAGCGATTAATCCTGAAATACAAAGACTACGAGTTGACATCAAACTACGAGAAATGTGTATTGAGGCAGAACAAGCGTTAGTTCATGAAATTAATGATGAGCAGCGCTTAGAGCAGTTGATTCATCTTTTTTATGTAGAATGGGGTTTCCAAGGTGATACTGATTCTTACTTCAACTCTGAAAATGCATTTATTGATTATGTGCTTGAGAGTAAGAAGGGTATCCCAGTTACGTTAGGTGCTATTTTTTTGCACTTATGTGAATACGTAAATCTGCCAGTTAGTGCGATTAATTTTCCCACTCAGTTAGTATTGAAAGTCGAATGGCCAAATCAAGCACCTCTTTATTTGAATCCATTTGATGGGCAATATGTTAGTACGCATTTGATGACCGCATGGCTTATTGGCTATGGTGGCCCATTAGCACAAATATTACCGGTGCATTTAGAATCAATAGATAATCCAACATTAATTGGGCGTTTACTAGCTGTGATTAAAACGGCGTGCATTAGAGAGCGTAAGTTTTCATTTGCATTAACGTGTAGTGATCTTGCATTGAGTATGGTGCCAGATGATCCCTTTGAGATCCGCGATAGAGGATTAATCTATCAGCAACTACACTGTAATGATGTCGCTAAAAATGATTTAATCTATTTTATTGAACAGTGCCCTAATGATCCTTCAGCGATGCTGATGAAGAAGCAAGTTCAATTATTATTAGAACAACACCCTACCGTTCTCCATTAAGAGTGAAGATAATGCAAAATCAAAAAACAGTAAAAATTGGCAATATCGATGTAGCAAATGATAAGCCGTTTACCTTATTTGCAGGTATGAATGTATTAGAGTCTCGTGATTTGGCTATGCGCATGTGTGAGACTTACGTAGAGATCACTGATCGATTAGGCATCCCATACGTATTTAAAGCGTCTTTTGATAAAGCAAACCGTTCGTCAGTTCATTCATACCGCGGCCCTGGTATGGAAGAAGGTCTAAAGATTTTTCAAGAATTGAAAGATACGTTTGGTGTAAAAATTATTACGGATATCCATACAGAGGCACAAGCTCAACCTGTTGCTGATGTGGTGGACGTAATTCAACTTCCAGCTTTCCTTGCTCGTCAAACTGATTTAGTTGAGACAATGGCTAGAACAGGTGCTGTCATTAACGTGAAAAAACCACAATTCATGAGCCCTGATCAAGTGGGTAATATTGTTGATAAGTTTGCTGAGTGTGGTAACGAAAATATCATACTTTGTGAGCGTGGTTCATGCATGGGTTACGACAACCTAGTGGTTGATATGCTTGGCTTTGGTGTGATGAAAAAAGTATCAAATGGTAGCCCAATCATTTTTGATGTGACGCATTCTTTACAGAATCGCGATCCAAGTGGTAAAGCCTCTGGTGGACGTCGTTCACAAACGGTTGAACTTGCTAAAGCAGGTTTAGCGACGGGTATTGCGGGTTTATTTATTGAAGCTCACCCAACGCCAGATAAAGCACTGTGTGACGGTCCTTCTGCATTACCATTAGATCAACTAGAACCTTTCTTAAAACAAATGAAAGCGTTAGATGACTTAATTAAAGGTTTTGAGCACATCGATATTAAATAATATTGTTGCGAGTCTATAAATAAAAAAGCCCAAGAGATTTTCTTGGGCTTTTTTGTATTTAGAATAGGGCGTGCTTATTTATTCATTACTCAGCATTTGTTGGAGTAAACCAATCTAATTTATGATGCAAGGTCGTTACGCTACCGACGACAATTAAAGAAGGACTAATCGCATTTTTTGCCATTTGAGCTAATTCTGAAATAGTACCGGTAAAGACTTTCTGTTTTTGAGTCGTACCACGTTCAATAATAGCGCAAGGGGTATCTGCAGATAAACCGTGCTCGATCAGCTGAGTTGAAATATGAGAAGATTGTTTTAGTCCCATATAAAATACCAGCGTGTTGTTTGAACGAGCCAATGCATCCCATTCAATTTCTGCTCCATCTTTTTGAACATGAGCGGTAATAAATTGCACGCTTTGAGCATGGTCTCGATGTGTTAGTGGGATCCCCGCATAAGAGGTCGCGCCTGCTGCGGCTGTAATACCTGGAACCACTTCAAATTGAACCCCATTTTCTGCAAGCGTTTCTAATTCTTCACCGCCACGGCCAAAGATAAAGGAATCTCCGCCTTTAAGGCGAACAACGTGTTTACCTTCTTGGGCTTTATCAACCAATATTTGATTAATTTTGTCTTGAGGGACGAAATGAAAATCGAGTTTCTTACCGACATAAATCATTTCAGCAGTATCATTTGCGAGCGCTAAGATTTCTTTAGAGACAAGGCGATCATACACAACTACATCGGCTTGTTGTATTAAGCGGTAACCTTTTACGGTTAAGAGATCGGCATCACCAGGACCTGCACCAACAAGAGAAACAAATCCGTTTTGTTTTTTTTGCTCAGACTGAGCTTGAATACTTGGCATAATAGGGTTCCAGAATAATATGTGAATATTGACGCTGACTCCATTATGTAAGAGTCGATAAAAAAAATCACCCTTAATACCAGATCAAGAGTGATTTTATTTGAATGAGTTATAACAAATGCGATGACTTATTTTTCTGTTATTTAAGATCCAATGATGGTGCAGTTTTTGCGTGTGTTAGGTACAGAGGAATACACGTAAATAGAAGGCCACCCACAAGGTTGCCAAGCAGCGTTGGAATTAAGTTCCAGTTTAACCAATCCATAATAGTGAAATCAGCACCCAGCATCATACCTAATGGGAATAGGAACATGTTAACTACAGCGTGTTCAAATACTAATGCAAAGAAAATAAAGATTGGAAGCCACATTGCTGCAATCTTACCTGCAACAGAGCGAGCCGTCATATTGCCGATAACGCCTAAACATACCATTAGGTTACAAAGAATTGCTTTGACAAATACGGTGATCCAACCATCCATACCATGTGCGGCGTAGCCCATAGTACGACTTGTTGCAGCAGCGATGAATTTTTGACCCACCGCGCCGGCCTCAACACTAAAGTTCATCGTAAAAACAAGTGCAATAAGAAAAGCAACAAGTAGAGAACCGATTAGGTTACCAAGACCAACCCATCCCCACGTTCTGAAGATTCGACCCCAAGTGATGCCAGGACGGTTATCAAACTTAGCAAGTGGTGCAAGACCAAAAACACCCGTTAATAAGTCGTAGCCCATAAGACTCAGAATACAAAAACCGACAGGGAAGACTAAAGCGCCAACAATACCAACACCGGTTTGCACAATTGTTGTAATCGCAACGACAACAGCAAGAGAAAGGATGATACCCGCCATCGTGCCACGTAAAAGAAGATCACGACTTGATGTTTTTACTTTTGCTTCGCCAACATCGATCATTGTTTGAACTAATTCAGCAGGTTTTACATAAGACATAAGAGTCCCTTTATTAAAAGTTAAAGATTAAAATTAGATAGGAAAGGGCTCCTAGGTGAGGCTAGAAACCCTTGAACTATCGAATCTCAGTTTATGCTGCGATTTCTACGGTATTTTTAATGACTCGAACGTTATACGCTTTTACGTTAAAGCGTTCGTCTTCCATACAAACCCCAGTAGTAAGGTTAAAGCGTTGTTTCTTCAATGGGCTTGCAACCCAAAGTTCGCCTTGGTGTTGAACGGTAAGGCCACGAGACAATACGTTAGAGTTTGCAAATGGGTCACGATTACTGATAGCAAACACTTTGTCATCAGCGTTTGGACGAAATATCGCCACTTGCTCACCGTTAATTAATGCACAAACGCCTGTACCTGGAATGATGTCGTCTAGTGGACAGATTTTTTGGAATTTAGTCGTCATGATTATTTCTCCACACTTGTTTCTGTTAGAGCAACATGCAAGATATCGCCTTTCGCGTTTGGATTTTTCTCTGTATACGTTGCTGGGCGGTGTTGTTCGCGGCCATCAGAAACAAATACAACATTATCATCGCGTTCTTCAGAGTTAATGAAGTGAGAGAAACGTTTTAGTTGAGCTTCATCATTAATGGTGTCTGTCCATTCACAGCTGAAGTTATTAATCAGTGATGCAACATCAGTTTCAAGTTGGTCGTTAATACCAAGCTTATTATCCACAATCACTTCACGTAAATAATCAACGCCACCTTCAAGGTTATCCATCCATACTGACGTACGTTGCAGTGGAGCTGCTGTTCTAATGTAGAACATCATGAAACGGTCGATGTATTTAATTAGCGTTTCTTGGTCTAGATCCGTTGCTAACAAGTCAGCGTGACGAGGTTTCATTCCCCCATTACCACACACGTACATGTTCCAACCCGCATCGGTTGCAATGATGCCTAAATCTTTACCTTGTGCTTCTGCACATTCACGCGTACAACCCGAGACACCAAACTTCATTTTATGAGGAGTACGAATACCTTTGTAGCGATTCTCAAGTGCTACGCCCAAACCGACAGAGTCTTGAACACCGTAACGACACCATGTTGAACCAACACACGTCTTAGCCATACGTAAAGCTTTACCGTAAGCTTGTCCTGTCTCATAACCTGCTTCAATGAGTTTTTTCCAAATGGTTGGAAGATCGTCTTTTTGAGCACCGAATAAACCAATACGTTGAGCACCCGTAATTTTAGTGTAAAGGTTATATTCAGCAGCAACGGCCGCTAATGCACCTAGTGCTTGTGGTGTGACTTCACCGCCAGCCATACGTGGAATGACAGAGTAAGTACCATCTTTTTGAATGTTACCTAGGAAGTTATCGTTGGTATCGTGCAGTTTAACCAATGCTGGTTTAAGAATGTGCTCACCCCAACAAGAAGCAAGAATAGATCCCGCTAGTGGTTTACACACTTCACAGCCGTAACCTTTACCGTATTTCTCTAATAGTTCATCGAATGTCTTGATTTCTTCGATGCGAATTAGGTGGAATAATTCTTGGCGAGAATAAGCAAAGTGCTCACAAACGTCGTTTTTAACTTCGATGCCTGATTTAGCCAATTCAGCATTAAGAACCGATGCGACAAGAGGAAGACAACCGCCACAACCAGTACCCGCGCCAGTCACGGCTTTAATTTCAGCCATTGTGTGATTGCCATCTGCAACTGCTTGAGAAATTTTGCCTTTGGTTACATCAAAACATGAACAAATCACGGCAGTTTCAGGCAGAGAGTCTGCGCCTAAAGACGGCTTTTCTGCACCAGCGTGCGCTGGAAGAATAAGAAGATCGGGGTGATCAGGTAAATCAATGTCGTTCAGTTTAAGCTGAAGTAGATCGCCGTAATCTGAAGTATCTCCAACCATTACTGCACCCAGTAATTTCTTACCGTCTTCAGAAACGATAATGCGCTTATACACTTCCTGTTCTTCGTTTTGGTAAACGTAGCTCTTACAACCAGGAGTTCGTCCATTTGCGTCACCAATTGAACCTACTTTAACGCCAAGTAATTTCAATTTAGCACTCATGTCAGCACCTTCAAATGCACTGTCATTGCCTAGTAAATGGTCAACGGCAACCGTTGCCATTTTATAACCAGGGGCAACCAGACCGTAGAAAGTACGGTTCCAAGAAGCACATTCGCCAATCGCGTATATATTGCTATCTGTTGTTTGGCAGTTGTTATTGATTTCAACTCCACCACGAGGAGCAACACCTAAGCCCATTTGACGAGCTAATTTATCTTGAGGGCGAATACCTGCAGAGAAGACGATGAAATCAGTTTCAAGTTCAGTACCGTCAGCAAAACGCATGACATTACGTGCATCTTTGCCTTCTGGAACGATTTCTAATGTATTTTTGCTCGTATGAACTTGAACCCCCATACGTTCGATTTTATTACGCAGCTGTAAGCCACCTTGTTGATCCAGTTGCTCTGCCATTAATACAGGAGCAAATTCAACAACATGTGTTGTAACGCCTAATGCTTTAAGTGCGCCAGCGGCTTCAAGTCCAAGCAGGCCACCACCAATAACAACACCACTTTTACTGTTTTTAGCGGTAGCTTCGATAGATTTAAGATCTTCAATCGTGCGGTACACAAAACAGTCTTTACTTTCGTTACCTTTAATTGGTGGAACGAATGGAAAAGAGCCAGTAGCAAGAACGAGTTTGTCGTATTGAATTTCACGACCAGTACTTGAATAAACCACTTGTTTCTCACGGTTAATGTTAATGGCACGTTCGCCAATTAATACATTAAGGCCGTGCTTTTCATAGAATCCTTCTTTTACAAGAGAGAGGTCATCAGCAGTATGATGAGAAAAGTAAGAGGAAAGGTGAACACGATCATAAGCGATACGTGGTTCTTCACAGAACACCGTGATATCCATATTTTGAACATCTGTTTTCTCTACTAAATCTTCGATATAGCGATGACCAACCATGCCATTACCGATGATAACTAGTTTCATCTTGCTCATAAGAATTCCTATTATATTTGATATGCATATATGATGAATTATGAATGATTATGTAGATATGACGTGGATCAATTACGAAATAAAACTACCCTAAAGGGGTAATCATTAATTGGTTTAGGTGTTTATTACTTTTAAATCAATTAATTAACTGTAGCACGTAGCTTGTGTGTGTAGTTTATTTACAATATATGGGGGGATATTCGGAATTTTGGTGTGTTTATAGGTGTAATTATGAAAAAAAAAGACAGAATATGAGTGTCATATTCTGTCTTTTTATAAGGAACCGTATAAATATTAAGGGTTATAACTTAAATCGTTCGATCTCTTGTTTTAGTTCATTTGACAGCTCAGAAAGTTCAGAGGCTTGAATTACTGATTGTTTCGTTTCTTCTGTTAGTTCATTTGAAACATCACGAACGGCTTCTGTATTGCGTGTAATTTCTTCGGTTACTGATGATTGCTCTTCTGCTGCTGCGGCAATTTGTGCTGCCATATCACTAATTTGTGTTACTGAGTTTGTGATTTGCAATAGACTTGCTGAGGCAGATTGAGCATCTTCAACACTGGTATTTGCTAATGTTTGACTGTCTTGCATGATCCCAACGGCTTTTTGAGTGGTTCCTTGTAGCGTTTCAATCATTTGTTGAATTTCTTGAGTCGATGCATGAGTACGTTGACTCAAGATACGAACCTCATCAGCTACCACAGCAAAACCACGACCTTGTTCGCCAGCTCGAGCTGCTTCAATGGCCGCATTCAGTGCAAGCAAGTTAGTTTGTTCTGCAATGTTTTGGATAGTTGAAAGAATCGTATTGATATTTTGAGCGTTGTGATGAAGCTCTTCAATCACGCCTGTCGCTGTTTCAACTTCTTTTGCTAAGTTATCAATTGAGTGTTGGCTTTGGCCTACCTGCTCTGCACCATGGTTTGATGCCGTAACCGTTTCTTCTGCGGTTTGAGCCGTATTATCAGCATTGCCTGCAATCTCTTGCGTTGCTGCAGCCATTTCATTAATCGCTGTAGCGACCATGTTAATCTCATCCATCTGATGTTGGATGCGAACATTACGTTCTTCAGCACTTTCTGCGGTTGAGTTTGCTTGTCTAGCTAAAGTTGTAGAGATATCGCGTAGGCGACACACCATTGAATGCATATTTCCGACAAAGGTATTGAAATTAATTGCTAGTTGACCAACTTCGTCATTACTGTTTGGTTCTAGACGTTGTGTTAAATCACCTTCACCTGATGAAATTTCAGCAAGCGCATCAGATACTCGAAGTAGATCTCTAAATAGGACGTTAACCAAGGTGGTTACACCAATAGCAACAATTACTGTTAATACAATGCTTAGTAGGATGATTTCACGAAGCAATGCGCTGTGCGCGGCTTCTTCAGTTGCTTGTGTCATCTCAACGGCAAATGTCCATTTTGTATTAGGTACTTTTGCAAAATAAACCAGTTTATTACTGCCGTTGATTTCTGCGAATTCAATGGTTTTTGAATTGATGGATTCTTGAATGCTTTGTGGAGACATGTCTGAGAAATAACGGTTTACGTCTTTCTTGATCAGGGATTTGTTTGGGTGCGCTAAGAAAGTACCATCGCTATCAATCAGCATTGTGATGGTGTCTTTACCTGCGTCTAAGCTGATAACATCATCAATCAGTTGGTCGATAAGCACATCAGCACCAATGACACCTAAGAAGGTACCATTCTTATAAACAGGTTCAGCAATGGTTACCAGAAGAGATTGGGTAATTGCATCTTGATATGCTGAAGTAATGATTTGCTGGTTTTCGCGTTGTGCTTCTTGATACCAAGGACGTTGGCGAGGATCGTAATCAGCACGATTTCTTTCAGGATGAGAGCGGTGCATATCCCCTTGAGGTGTGCCAAAGAAAATATCATCGAATCCACCGGCTTTACGGCTAAGTTGTAAAAAAGAAACAATGTCACTTTCTTGAGTGTAATCATTGGTAGCGTGAGCGATTTCAGCTTTAATCGATATCCAATTTGATATCCCGGTAGTGGCTGCCGAAGTAACACTCTCTGCGCGCGAATAAACACCGTTGCGAGTTTGTTCAAAAAGTTGATTAGAAGCCAGCCAAGTTAGGGCTGAAGCGGTAACAACAACAGCGAGTACACTCGCGCCTATTAGCTTATGTTTTAGTTTCATAGTTTTACCTAAATCCGTGGGTTAAATGTTGCAATTACACTCGTTTTTATATTGAGTACTTTGTAAGTACTGGTTTTGTTATCGGAAATATCTGACAAAACTTAACTGTTTTATTTTTATTTTTATTTTTCATATTAATGGTTTTTATTATTTTCAATAAGTCATTGAGTAGGCTAGCACTTGCTTTGTTTACTAAATATTCAATTAATGGTGGTTTACTTTTTTTTACCTATTTATCAATCATTTTTAGTGATCTAATAGACATATTTATGAGATCAATGTGAGAGTGCACAATAATTCTTTTAAACTTGGTCTGGTTATTGACTTGTTCACTGCATTACAGTTTGAATCGGTCTAGATTATTTTCTTTGAATTAATGGTGAAACATGATGGAACGTCTTTCTCTAAAAACAGCGATAGCAGCGGCATTACTAACGACACTTGCGGGTTGTGCAACGACAACTGAGCACGCGTGGCAAGAAGATACTACGTATAAGCTAACGGTATTACATACAAACGATAACCATGGTCGTTTTTGGCAAAATAAATACGGTGAATATGGCATGGCTGCTCGTAAAACGCTGATTGATGAATTACGTGCAGAAGTTCAAGCCGAAGGTGGCAGTGTACTTTTACTTTCTGGTGGTGATATTAATACTGGTGTCCCAGAATCTGATCTTCAAGATGCTGAACCTGATTTTAAAGGCATGAATAAAATTGGTTATGATGCGATTGCATTAGGTAATCATGAGTTTGATAACCCATTAGATATTCTTCAAAAGCAAATCAACTGGGCAGAGTTCCCAATGTTGTCTGCAAACATTTATGACAAAGAAACTGGTGAGCGTAAATATCAAGCTTATGAAATCTTTGAAAAACAAGGTATCAAAATCGCAGTTATTGGTTTTACAACTGAAGATACCGCAAAGATTGGTAACCCTGAATATATTGCTGAATTAGAGTTCCGCGATCCAAAAGAAGAAGCGAAAAAAGTAATTGCAGAATTAGAAGTAAATGAAAAGCCAGATCTTATCTTTGCAGTAACGCATATGGGTCACTATGAGAATGGTCAACGTGGTATCAATGCTCCTGGTGATGTGGCATTAGCGCGTTCACTTGAGTTAGGTGAACTAGATATGATTGTGGGTGGTCACTCACAAGAGCCTGTGTGTATGGAAGGCCCAAATGTCGCTAAGAAAAACTTCAAGCCGGGCGATGAGTGTCAACCAGATCAACAAAACGGTACTTGGATTGTTCAAGCACACGAGTGGGGTAAGTATGTAGGTAAAGCTGATTTTGAATTCCGTAATGGTGAATTAGAAATGGTAAGCTATAACCTAATCCCTGTTAACTTGAAGAAAAAGATTAAAGTCGACGGGAAAAGCCAGCGTGTTTTCATTCAAGATGAAATCAAGCAAGACAGTGAATTACTTGCATTCTTAACGCCTTACCAAGAAAAAGGTCAAGGTCAGTTGAATGTGAAAATTGCATCGACTAACGGCAAATTAGAAGGCGATCGTAATATAGTACGTTTTGAACAGACTAACTTAGGTCGTTTAATTGCTCAGTCTCATATGGAGCGTGCGAAAGCTGACTTTGCTGTGATGAATTCTGGTGGTGTTCGTGATTCTATTGAAGGTGGTGATGTAACGTATAAAGATGTTCTAACAGTGCAGCCATTTGGTAATATCGTGACTTACACTGATATGACGGGTAAGGAAGTATTAGATTACCTAAATGTAGTTGGAACAAAACCAGCAGATTCTGGCGCTTATGCACAGTTCGCAGGTATTAAAATGACAGTAGAAAACGGTAAAGTGTCTAATGTATTTATCGGTGGTAAGCAATTACGTTTAGATAAAACATACCGCTTTACGGTACCAAGTTACAATGCCGCTGGTGGTGATGGTTACCCGAAAATATCGGATCACCCAGGTTATGTAAATACGGGTTTTGTTGATGCTGAAGTACTTAAAGAATTCTTAGAAACAAATAGCCCAATTGATATAAATGAATTTGCCCCTCGTGGTGAGATTACTTATAAGTAATTTTTAAAAGAAGAATAAGCCTCTGATTCATTATAGTTTCAGAGGCTTTTGTTTATGAATTCAACAGTTTGTTGTTTTTGTAAGCGAACAGAAAGAAAAAACAAAATAATGCTTGTCAAAAAACTCACAGACAGTATTATAGCCCTCGTTGACACGGACAAGGTCTTTGTTTAACAGCTCGGTGAATAGCGCAGCTTGGTAGCGCATCTGGTTTGGGACCAGAGGGTCGGGGGTTCGAATCCCTCTTCACCGACCACTTTTAAGAAAGCCGCATCAGAAATGATGCGGCTTTTTTGCGTTTGTAATATCGTACTAATATTAGTTACTTATTTTATGTAATAAATAGGTATTGATAGCGATCAATACCTATTATGCGTCAAAGACCCTAGACCCTAGTTATGCGTATTAAATAATGCTAATTTGCCATTCTCTTTAAATGCCACTACTTGGTATCTATCTTTCTTATCACCATACTCCATGCCTGGTGAGCCCATAGGCATTCCTGGAACGGCTAAACCTTTAAAATCACGAGGTTCAGCTAAAAACTGTTTAATATCATCGGCAGGGATATGGCCTTCAAATACATAATCATTGATAACGGCAGTATGGCAAGAAGCAAGACTAGGATCGACTCCTAGTCTTTCTTTAATTGGATTCATGTTTTCATGGTCTTCAATTTTTACGGTGAAACCATTTTCTTCCATATGTTCTACCCACTCAGTACAACAACCGCAGTAAGGTGATTTGTAAACCACTACTTCAGTTGAGGCAAATGCTGAAGTACTTAATAAAACAAACGAAATAAAAGCAAATTTAAGGTTTTTCATAGTGGGTATATCCAAAGGTTATTTTGAATGGGGTGATAGCCAAAACCAGTAGATTATGGCAATGATTAGAGCGAAACCGAATAAATTAATCATGTGATGCTCCTTTTGTTTTTTCGTATGAATCTTGTTGAGAACGTGGGTTGAAAAGTCTTAATCGATTGGCATTAGTGACTACGGTAATTGAAGACAGTGCCATTGCTGCCCCTGCAACAACAGGGCTTAATAACATGCCTGTAAGCGGGAATAAGATGCCTGCGGCAATAGGTATCCCAATGGTGTTATAAACAAAGGCACCAAATAGGTTCTGTTTCATATTTTTCATCGTAGCTTTAGAAAGTTCAATGGCACTTACTGCGGTTTGCAATGAGTGATTCATTAATGTGAGATGCGCACTTTCAATCGCCACATCGCTGCCATTACCCATCGCAATACCTACCTCAGCTTGCGCGAGTGCTGGTGCATCATTAATACCATCCCCAATCATGGCGACTTTATGACCTTGTGATTGAAGATCTTTTATTACTTGTGCTTTACCATCAGGTAATACACCGGAAACAACTTGAGTAATGCCTAATTGCTTGGCGACATGTTCTGCGGTTTCTTTGCGATCACCGGTTAGCATTACGACAGTAATGCCTAATTGAGTAAATTGCTTAATTGCGAGTGCTGAATCTACACGGATGGTATCACTGACTTCAATAACACCAATACCTTGCTTGTTTACCGCAACAAACAAAGGTGTTGATGAAGGTGAGAGAACGACGTGGGGTACAGCAATGTCATTTTTTAATAAATAAGCCATATTACCAATAAATACGGTATCACTATCTACTTTTGCCGAAGCGCCAAGGCCTAGCTGAGCCGTAAAATTAAGGCCAGCTATCGCTTCCCATGAATGCTGTTTAAAATAAGCCATTACAGCCTGGGCAAGTGGGTGTTCTGAATGACTCTCAACGGCGGCGGCCAACGTAATTACCTGTTGTTCAGTATAGTTATTAAAGGTCGAGATCTTACTGACCGTTGGTTTTCCTTCCGTCAGCGTCCCTGTTTTATCAACAACGACAGTATCTATAGTGCTTGCAGTTTGAAGCACATCAGCATCTTTTATTAAAGCGCCAAATTCAGCCGCTTTACCAATCCCTACGGTAACTGACATTGGAGTAGCAAGCCCCAAAGCACAAGGGCACGCAATGATAAGTACCGTAGTGGCAACAACCAACATATAACTTGATGTAGGTTCTGGGCCAAAGTTATACCAAATGAGCGCTGAGAAAATAGCAATAATCATAACGCTTGGCACAAATACCGATGATATTTTATCGGCCAATTTTGCAATGTTGGGCTTACTGCTCTGTGCATTTCGTACCATGGTAATAATTCGAGCTAGCATGGTGTGCTCACCAACGTTGGTTGCTTTAAAAGTAAAGCTACCTTGTTGATTAATCGTTCCTGCATGGACAGTATCATTCATTGTTTTTAAGCTAGGGAGAGGCTCTCCAGTTAGCATAGCTTCATCAAGATAGCTTTCACCGCTAATTAATACACCATCAACCGGAATTTTTTCACCGGGTTTAATTTTGATGATCATTCCCTGAAGCACTTGAGATATTGGTAACTCAACTTCTTTACCATCCAGAATAATCATTGCGGTTTGTGGTTGAAGGTTTAATAGTTTTTCAATGGCACTAGACGTTCTATTTCGTGCTTTGGTTTCAATCAAATTACCAAGCGTGATTAAACCTAAGATCATTGCTGTTGCTTCAAAATAAACATGGCGTGCTTGTTCGGGGAAGAAGTCAGGTGAAATAACCAGAGCCATGGAATAAAGCCAAGCGGATCCTGTTCCTAGAGCCACAAGCGTATCCATTGTTGCTCTGTGGTGGGTGAAAGCTTTCCATGCATTAACAAAAAAATGTCTACCAGCAGTGAGTAACAAGCCTAAACAAATTAATCCAACCAAACCCCAAGCAAGTTGATCGCTTATCGTGTTGATTTGCATATTGCCACCAAACACGCCCCATAACATTAGTGGTGCCCCAATCGTTAATGAGACAATGGTGTTTTTCTTATGTGCAGCGGTCGTTTTTAGATATAGTTCTTTTTGTCTTTCCCGGCGCTGCTCTTCACTTAGACTAATTTCTGCACCATAACCGCCTTTTTCTATTGCTTGGATTACATCTATTTCATTTATATCACCAGTAACTAAAGCGGTACGTTCGGCTAGGTTCACGCGAACAGATTGAACGTTATTAGTGTCTGAAATGATTTTCTCAACAGAAGCAACACAACTGGCGCAAGTCATTCCGGATAAAATTAGCTGAGTGGTTCTTTTTGTATTTGGTTCTCGTTTTTCAGTGGTTTTAATCACTTCTTTATTACTTAATTCGGATGATGTGTCTTCAAGAATAAACGGAACGGAAGAGGCTTGAAATCCAATAGATTCAATGAGTGTGATTACACTTTTTATCGTGTGTGTTGTACTGAAACTAAGCTCTGTTTTTGAAATTGAAAGAACCGTGGAGTGAGACAGTGCTTTTAATGTCTCTGTGGTTTTCTTTACGCACTTACCGCAATTTAATCCTGCTAAATAAAGCGTTATTACTTTTTCTTGAGGTACAGAATAACCAAGCTGAGAAATTATCTCGATAATATCTGTTTTAGAAAGGCTAGTGGTAAGAGTCAATTCTGTTTTGGTAACAGAATATTGAGAGATACCAGTGTGGGTAGAAAGTGCTTGTTCTACTTTAGCGACACAGCGGCCGCAATTTAATCCTGATAAAGGAAGGGTGAATTCCTGACTCATAATAACCTCATTAACTATTCTTGATATTGCTAAGAATAAACCTTACAGTAAATGGAAGGTCAAGCAGTTAAATGAGTAAATTAAAATGAATATTAGCGAAGTGGCGAATTTAACCGGATTAACATCGAAAGCGATTCGCTTTTATGAAAGTAAAGGTGTGATCAGAGAGGCAAATCGAGGTGCGAATGGATACCGTCAGTACACAACAGCTCAAGTAGAAGAGTTACAGTTGATCCGACGTTCAAGGTTAGTCGGGTTTAGTTTAGAAGAGTGCCAAGAACTATTAAGTTTATCAAATAATCCAAATCGCCGTAGTGCGGATGTAAAAAAGAAAACGCTAGAGAAAGTCACTGAGATAGAAGCCAAGATCCAAGAATTAGAAGGGATGAAGCAAACATTACTAGAACTAGCGAGTGCCTGTCCTGGAGATGAAAGTAATGACTGTCCTATTATTAAAGGGCTAACCTGTTGTCACGATAAAAAGTAACAACAGGGTTAATCCTAATTTTTATTTTTTAGTAAAGTAGAGAATACAACTGGCGACGGTATTTACCCGCAATAGGATTTCCTTGGCCAAGAGCAGAAAGAATATCCATCATTGTTTTCTTTACTTGTCCATCTTGAGCATTTAGATTTTTTAATAGAATAACCATTAAGATTTCGAGAGCTTCTTCTTGGCGATTTACTTGGCTATATTGAATAGCAAGTTCTAAAGCCAACCCATTGTTGCTTTTATCTGCATTATATTTATCTTCTAATGCTTGGATTTCAGGCGTATTTCCTGCTTGTTTATGAAGCTCTAGTTTTGCTATTAATTCTTTGTATTTACTGTCTTGATCTTGCATTAAAATTTCAGACAACATTGCTTCTGCTTGATCGTAAGCTTGAGTTTCAATATAGCATTGAGCAATATGAAGTTTAATTTGGCCATTACCACCAAAGTGTTCAAGTAAGGCAAGCAGGGTAGGAAGCGCAGCTTGAAACTCACCTTCTTCAACTAATTTAAATGCTTGACCTAATTGAAGTTCTTCTTGGCTAGGTAAATGCTTATTTAGCATGGTTTGAATAGCCTCTATAGTTTGAGGTCCACCCATTCCATCAACCGCTTGACCATTTTTAAATAACGCAATTGTAGGCAATGTTTGAACACCAAACTGTTGAGCAAGACCTTGTTGTTCTTCACAGTTAAGTAGTGCAAGAGTAACGGCATCGCCGTATTGCTGCGCTAACTGTTGTAATGTTGGGATAACAGCAAGGCTTTCTTGACTCATTGGTGCCCAGAAGTGAATTAGTACTGGGGTTTGCATTGAGCCTTCGAGTACTTGTTGGAAGTTTTGTTCGTTCAGTTCAACGCTATGTTCTGGCTGCATGGTCTTTTCCTAAAATCAGTATTGTCTCTGTATATATACAGTTATATGGGGTATTGCATTGATTTTCAAGGAGCCAGAGACGAAGAAAGCCACTATGCATAACATAATGGCTTTACTATCGTAAGCGAAAACAACCGTTAGATCAGTATGAATACCGCAACAGCAACACTCACACAGATCCAGTTGATTTTTCCTAGTGTCATATTATCTCCTAAAAAACACTTTCTACCAGATGTGAATAAATATACTTATTCAATATGACACTAATATTACATTTTTAGTCTTTTCTCATATTTCTTAATTATTACACTCAATCAACAGGATAAAGATAAGTTAATCGCTCTTATTTAAGATCTTATCTAGGTACTTTGTTGGTAATAACCGTTTTAGAATAGCAAAGAGGTGAGTTGGAAAGGTGACTCGATAGCGAGCTTTTGGTCTTGATGAATTGAGAGCATGTAATAATGGAGGAATGATAGATTCAGGCGGTAAAACAAAGGCGCTTCCAGAGGTTTTATTTTCTAATCTTTTCTGTTGAGCTAAATACTTTTCTTTATGTGGACTATTATCAATACTTACCCATTTTTTGAATGATTTCAATGCATTGTATCGAAAATTCGTTTCGATTGGACCTGGTTCAATTAAACTTATTTTTATATCTGTATCGGATAACTCCAAGCGTAAGGTATCTGTCCAGCCTTCGATTGCAAATTTTGACGCGTTATAAGCGCCACGGTATTTCATCGCAACGATACCTAAAACAGAGCTGTTTTGAATAATGCGACCTTCACCTTGCTTTCTCATTATTGGAAGAATTTCTGTGATTAATTGATGCCATCCAAAGAAATTTGATTCAAACTGCTCTTTTAAGGCCTCCCTAGGTAGGTCTTCTAATGCTCCGGCTTGCCCATATGCTCCGTTATTGAACAATCCGTATAATTTCCCATCAGTTAAGAGAAGGAGTTGCTGAACTGCGGCAGAGATACTTTTTGGATCAGCATAATCCAGATGTAAACAAGTTAACCCTTCTTTTTGTAAGCGTTCAACATCTTTTATTTGTCGGCACGATGCGATGACTTGAAAGCCGTGTTGTTGTAATTGATGGGCTGCAGTATAACCAATGCCAGTAGAGCAGCCTGTAATAAAAATTGAACGTTGCATAATGTGACTAAGACTCTGTTTATGGATGTTATTTTATAATGGATCTAAAATAACATCATTGCAACAGAGTGGGTTAACTTAGCAGCTGTTTTAGTGCTGATTCAATTCGAGAGTAACGAAACTTAAAACCCTCATGGACTAAGCGTTTCGGGCGAATTCTTTGGCTATCTGTTAGTAAAACGGCTCCCTCTCCTAGTATGGCTTTGATTACTATTTTGGGAGTAAATAAGAAATGAGGTCGTTTGAGTGTTTTTGCTAAGGTTTGGCTAAAAATTGCATTAGTAACAGGGTGAGGAGCAACTAAATTATAAATGCCTTTACTCTCCTCGTGTTCCATTAGGTGCAATATAGCGAGCACCATGTCATCAATATGGATCCAAGACATATATTGTTTGCCATCACCTACAGGCCCACCTAAACCGCACTGGTAAGGTAGATACATTTTTTTTAGGGCGCCTCCTAAAGGAGAAAGAACAACACCTGTTCGTAAAATACAGACGCGAGTTTGCTCACTCTCTGCTTGTAATGCTTTATTTTCCCATTGTTGACAAATTTGGTGAGCAAAGTCCGATGATAATATTTCTGTGGTTTCATCAATGTTTTGAGCACCATTATCACCATAATAGCCCACAGCAGAACCTGAAATAAAACAGCGTGGTGGGCTCGTTGATTTTAAGCAAAGTTGAACGAGTTTCTCAGTAAGTACACAGCGACTATCTGTGATGATTTTTTTTTGTTTTGTAGTCCATTTTTTGTCAGCAATAGGTTCACCTGCCAAATTAATAATTATATCTATATCATTAAAGTCGGTAAAAGAGGCGAGGTCGGGGATAAAATCAACATGAGGTAAAGCAAGGTGATTTAAGCTTGATTCTGCTTTTTTTGGGTTACGGGTTAAAAGAATTAGATTATGCCCTTTAAGGTGATCTAATAGGTGTTTTCCGATTAATCCAGTACTACCTGTAATAAGTATTTTCATCTCGTCTCCTGCAAGATATTAATCATATCTGATTAACTAAGTATAAATTGACTTCATTGATTGGCAACTTTGATGCTGTTTTTCCTTTATACTTGATGCTTGAAATATCTTTTTATAAGTTTAAGGGTTCTTCGTGAAGTTATTTTTTGCCTCAGATCTGCATGGCTCATTGCCTGCAACTCAACGTGTTATAGATACGTTTTTAGACTCTAAAGCGGATCATTTAATTCTGCTTGGTGATTTAATTAATTTTGGTCCTAGAAATCCATTACCAGAAGGGCATAACCCGATTGCGGTCGCTGAGTTATTAAATCAATACGCAGAGTCTATCATTGCAGTAAGAGGTAATTGTGACAGTGAAGTTGATCAAATGCTGTTATCGTTTCCTATTATGTCTGATTACAATATCGTGCTGTTACCTACAGGGCAAAAGCTTTTTTTAACGCACGGGCATATTTATAATGCTGAAAAACGACCTTTATTAAAAAGGGGAGATGTTATTGTTCATGGGCATACACATGTTTCAGTAGCTGAGTGGCAAGGAGAGCAAATTATTTTTAACCCGGGTTCAACTACGTTCCCTCGAAATGAAGGCGATAGAGCAAGCTATGGTTTACTTGATGAGACTCATTTATCCGTTCTAGACTTTGAAGGAAATATACTGAACTCAATTGATTTATAATTACCGAGTGATAAATCATGCATAAAAAATCCGAGACGATAATTATCTCGGATTTTTTTATAACGTTATTTATCACTGGTTTAATGAGAAAATAGAATCCCTGACCCGTAATTTAGGCTAGTCAGTAATAATGTTTTATCATTAATAACATCTACACGTTTGCTTTGTTGAGCATCCATTTGGAATACTCTCATTATTAATTTCTTCTGTGATCCAGTGAATTCTTTATTGTCACTTGATGTCACATCTTTAAATTCGATAGGGTCAATAAGAAGGTAATCACCGCTATATTCCCAGTTACCTGTTTCCATAACATTAATGGTTAATGGGTGCTGAGCGTTATCTAAAACACTATAAATTGTCAATTTTGACGATTTAGAGTAGGTTTTATTGGGTAAGTAAACCACATTAGATTTAATGTCAGCTCGTTTTAATGGCCCCATATCTTCGTAATCAACATTGCTGTCGATACGAACGGTGCTCATGCTTTGCCATTCTTTAGATGTCAGTAGTTGTTCTACTTTACTGTCACTTTCCCAATAAAACCAACCGCTACCAATCATTGAAATTAGAAGAAGAATGATCGGTAAAAAACGTTTCAATAGAGGTAATTGTTCGTTATTTAACCACATACTTTATCGACCTCTTTTTGATTTATCAGTAAACGAACGCTAATGCTTTGGTCGCTGTGTATTTCATTGTGAATATAATTCAATGTAATTTGATTTGCTTGCCCACTGGTTGCAATAATCTCAATTGGTTTTAATGAGTCAGTATGCTTTGAATTATAAAAAATGGTGCATTGTTCAATCAGAGGTTGCCATTGATCAATATTTGGGTGATTAATAGGAACTAATACCGGGGTCTCATCGTAAATTGCGACTTGAGTAAACGCGTCCGATTTTGGTGTGTGATTGAAATAAGCAATAACAGGTAAAATAAAAGCAATAATAAGAATGATTGTCCCTAGCAGAGATAGGTGTGCTTTAGGTTTATTTATACTGTTATTTTCTTTGAGAGTACCTTTCGATGCTTTTTCTATGTTAAGAGTATCACTAGCTGCATCTGGGGTAATATCTTCGTGGTTATTTAATGCCGTAGTTTCTAATTCTTCAACTAGATTTACTGTCATATCTTCTTCAAAAGCAGATTCCTGAGCAACGGCTGTTGAAATGAATTGGTATCCACGCTTAGGCACTGTTTTAACATAAACAGGGAGTTTTGTTGGATCTTGTAGCATTTTTCGTAGTGTCGAAATAGCCTGTGTTAAACTAGAATCATCGACTTCAAATCCTTGATCTCGCCATACATATTCATGCAATTCATGACGACTAACAACCTTCCCTGGCTCTTGAATAAGTAGGCTTAAAACTCGGCTTTCATTACCACCTAAACGAATGATTTCGTCATCATCTAATGTATCAATGAGACTGTTATCGTTTGGATCGAATAGAAACCGGTTGCCAATAATGATTTTGTTATTTTCTATATTCATTGGTTGTTAACTCAGTTGTAGTGATTCTTATTTATGATATCCAAGTATCATTTTAGAATGTCTATTCTATGTCAAAATTTCTAATAACGCATTTTATAGTATAAAAAAAGCAAAAAAACAGGATTTTTTACATAGCTTTACCTTGAATTGCCATTTTAAGACCTCATTTTAATTAATAAGTTAAAAATATTATACTAATTCGGAGTTTATTGATGAGCGAGCAAACAATTAATAATAAAGAAACACGCGGCTTCCAATCAGAAGTAAAGCAACTACTTCACCTAATGATTCATTCTTTATATTCAAATAAAGAGATATTTTTACGTGAATTAATATCAAATGCTTCAGACGCATCAGATAAATTACGTTTTAAGGCGCTATCAAATGGTGACTTATATGAAGGTAATGCAGATCTTGGCGTAAAGCTGTCTTTTAATGAAGAAGCGAACACGTTAACGATTTCAGATAACGGCATTGGTATGAGTCGTGACAGTGTTATTGAACATTTAGGTACGATAGCAAAATCTGGCACTGCGGATTTCTTTTCTAAATTATCAGACGACCAAAGTAAAGACTCTCAACTCATTGGTCAATTTGGTGTTGGTTTTTATTCTGCGTTCATCGTTGCTGATGCGGTAACGGTACGTACTCGTGAAGCAGGCGCTGCGAAAGACGAAGCGGTTCAATGGCATTCTGAAGGTGAAGGTGATTACACAATAGAAGATGTGACTAAAGAAACTCGCGGTACAGATATCATTCTTCATATGCGTGAAGAAGGTAAAGAGTTTTTAAGTGAGTGGCGTCTAAAAGAAGTGATTGGCAAATACTCTGATCATATCGGTATTCCTGTTTCTCTTTGGAGTGTTGAAAAAGACGAAGAAGGAAAAGATAAGGAAGGTAAGTGGGAGCAAATTAATAAAGCTCAAGCACTTTGGACTCGTAATAAGTCAGAGATTGAAGACGCGGAATACCAAGAGTTTTATAAGCATGTATCGCATGATTTTGCTGATCCACTAACGTGGAGTCATAATAAAGTAGAAGGTAAGAACGATTACACAAGCCTTTTATATATTCCAACAAAAGCCCCATTTGATATGATGAATCGTGATCATAAAAGTGGTTTGAAGCTCTATGTTCAACGTGTCTTTATTATGGATGATGCTGAGCAATTTATGCCGAGTTACTTACGTTTTGTTAAGGGTTTGATTGACTCAAATGATCTACCATTAAACGTATCTCGTGAAATTCTTCAAGATAATAAAGTGACTCAATCATTACGTGGTGCATGCACTAAACGTGTACTAGGTATGCTTGAGAAAACGGCGAAGAAAGACGATGAAAAATACCTAACTTTCTGGAAAGAGTTTGGCCAAGTATTAAAAGAAGGCTTGGCTGAAGATTTTGCTAATAAAGATAAAATTGCGGGTCTTCTGCGTTTTGCTACAACAGAAAAAGACAGTTCAGAGCAAGCAATAAGCTTAGCGAGTTATGTTGAGCGTATGAAAGAAGAGCAAGATAAGATCTTCTATCTAACGGCTGATAGCTATGCCGCGGCGAAGAACAGCCCACACCTAGAGCAATTTAAGGCAAAAGGCATTGAAGTCGTTCTAATGTTCGACCGTATTGATGAGTGGCTAATGAGCTACTTAACAGAATTTGATGGCAAGCAATTCCAATCAATTACAAAAGCAGGTTTAGACTTAAGTAAGTTTGAAGATGATGCAGAAAAAGAGAAACAAAAAGAGACGGTAGAAGAGTTTAAATCTGTTGTTGAACGCACTAAATCTTACTTAGGCGATCGAGTTAAAGAAGTTCGTACTACGTTTAAATTAGCAACAACACCAGCCGTTGTCGTTACTGATGACTTTGAAATGGGTACACAAATGGCGAAACTTTTAGAAGCAGCAGGTCAAGCGGCTCCGGAAGTGAAATACATTTTTGAAATTAACCCAGAGCATGCGCTTATCAAGCAAATGGCTGATGAAGCGGATGAAGAAGCGTTTGGCCGTTGGGTTGAAATGTTACTTGGTCAAGCAATGTTAGCAGAGCGTGGCTCTTTAGATGATCCATCACAATTCTTAAATGCGATGAATCAGTTATTATCAAAGTAATTGAGTCACAGCTGTAAAAATAAAATGAATGAGATCTTGGGTGGCAATCGTACACTAAGGTCTCATTGTTTTTTATTGGGATCCGTTACATTCTAGAACGGTTAGATTTCGCTATTTTCATCTCAAACTTGATAGCGTTAACAGTTACGTGTATCTTCACGGCTTATTTTTAGAAATAAAACTTATACCTAAATTTATAAATAGGAAAGTCATTCTATTTGTAAGGTTTGGTATAAATTCCAAGATTAAATTTTAAGGGGAAAACAATGCGTATCATCCTTTTAGGTGCACCTGGTGCGGGTAAAGGTACTCAAGCTCAGTTCATCATGGATAAATTTGGTATTCCACAAATATCTACAGGTGACATGTTACGTGCTGCGATTAAAGCAGGCACTGAAATGGGCAAACAAGCTAAATCTGTAATTGATGCTGGTCAACTTGTATCTGATGAGATCATCCTTGGTCTTGTTAAAGAGCGTATTGCTCAAGAAGATTGCGCTAAAGGTTTCCTATTAGATGGTTTCCCTCGTACAATTCCTCAAGCTGATGGCTTGAAAGAGAATGGTGTATCAATTGATTACGTTCTTGAATTTGACGTTGCTGATGAAGTAATCGTTGAGCGTATGTCTGGTCGTCGTGCTCATCTTCCTTCTGGTCGCACATACCACGTTACGTTTAATCCTTCTAAAGTTGAAGGTCAAGATGATGTAACTGGCGAGCCTCTTGTAATTCGTGAAGATGACAAACCAGAAACTGTTCTTGCTCGTTTAGGTGTTTACCATGAGCAAACAGCACCGCTTATTGCTTATTACACAAAAGAAGCAGAAGCAGGTAAAACTCAGTACCTGAAATTTGATGGTACTAAGTTAGTTGCTGAAGTTAGCGCAGAGATCGAAAAAGCACTTTCGTAATCTTACCTAACGAACAATTTATTGTTATATTGAAGGCGACCTTATTGGTCGCCTTTTTTTATCAAACATAATGGATAATGACAGTGAATAATAAAAAAGCAGGGGTGCTATTAGTTAACCTTGGAACACCCACAGCGCCAACGGCATCGGCAGTAAAAACGTTCTTGTCAGAATTTTTGCATGATAAACGTGTTGTCGATATGACTCGTTTTATTTGGTGCCCTTTGCTTCATGGTGTGATCCTTCCTATTCGAGCGCCTAAAGTAGCAAAGTTATACCAAAGTGTTTGGATGGATGAAGGCTCTCCCCTGATGGTTTATTCACAACGCCAAGTTCGAGCTTTAAAAGAACGTCTTTCAATGCCAGTTGAATTAAGCATGACGTATGGTGAACCAAGAATTAAATCAGGTATTGAGTCATTAGAGCAGCAAGGGTGTGAAGAGATTATTATTTTACCTTTATATCCGCAATATTCTAGAACGACGACAGCAGCGGTCTTTGACCAAATTGCTAAGCAATATAAAACCACACCAGTATTGCCAAACTTCACTTTAGTTCATAATTATCACGATCATCCTCTTTATATAAAAGCACTTGCAGAATCCATCCGTCGTTCATGGGAAAAGAAGGGAAAAGGTGATTTTGTATTATGTTCATATCATGGGATCCCTCAACGTTTTGTTGATAATGGAGATATCTATGCTGCACACTGCGAGCGAACTACAGAGTTACTTGCTCAAGAATTAGATTTAACACCTGAACAGATAGGTATGAGTTATCAATCTCGCTTTGGGCGAGAAGCTTGGTTGCAGCCTTATACGTCAGAGACCTTAAAAGAGCTGGCTCCAAAGGGCATTAAATCTCTCGATATTATTAGTCCTGCATTTTCTTCAGATTGTTTAGAAACTTTAGAAGAGCTATCAGAAGAGTGTAAAGAGATATTTATGGAATTTGGTGGTCAAAAATACACCTTTATTCCATGCCTGAATGATGATGAATTACACATTGATATGATGGCAGATATTGTGAACCAAAAGATTTCGCATTAATTAGGTGTGTTTTTTAGAAAAAAAGTATTTATAAGGGTTGAAAAGTACAACTCATTGCCCAATTTCTTATTAAAGATTATCAACGTGTGTAGTGAACCTCGACATAGATGAGTCAGGTCGCTACAATATCGCGTCTTATTTTGCCACTTGGCTAAATGTCGTGTTTTATTCAATGAAATGCGCGATCTGCTTATTTTTTAAATAAGTAGATAAAAGAAGGTACCCAATTGGTACCACGAATCATAGGGGTTACTGTTTCTATCTTATTAGGACTGTAACACAAGGATGCGACACGTATTTTTTGTCGCAAACTCAGATAACCTGAGTCGATTTTGAGGTTTATATAAACATGCAAGTTACTGTTGAAACTAAAGAAGGCCTAGAGCGCGTTCTAACTATTACTGTTCCTGCTGCAAACATTGAAGCAGAAGTAAACAAAGAGCTTCTTAATATCGCTAAAAATCGTCGCTTCGATGGCTTCCGTAAAGGAAAAGTACCAATGAAGATGGTTGCTAAAATGTACGGCAGCGCAGTTCGTCACGACAAAATGGGTGAAGTTATGCAACGTCACTTCATTGAAGCGATCGTTAAAGACAAAATCAACCCAGCAGGCGCACCAACATTTGCTCCAGTAGAATTTGCTGAAGGCCAAGATTTAGTATTCACTGCAACATTTGAAATCTACCCAGAAGTTACACTTCAAGGTCTAGACAAAGTTGTTGTTGAAAAGCCACAAGTTGAAGTTAAAGACGAAGACGTAGCTGAAATGCTAGAAACACTACGTAAGCAACAGTCTACTTGGACTGACGCTGATGTTGCTGCTGAAGATGGTACTCGCGCTACAATCAACTTTGTTGGTTCTATCGACGGTGAGCTATTTGAAGGCGGAAAAGCAGATAACTTCCCTCTAGAAATGGGCCAAGGTCGCATGATTCCTGGTTTTGAAGATGGAATCAAAGGTAAGAAAGCGGGTGACGAATTAACTATCGATGTTAACTTCCCTGAAGATTACCACGCTGAAAACCTAAAAGGTAAAGCAGCACAATTTGCTATCACAGTAGTTAAAGTTGAAGCTCGTGAACTTCCAGAAATGAACGACGAGTTCGTAACTAAGTTTGGTGCTCAAGGTGGCGTTGAAGGTCTTAAAGCTGAAGTTCGTAAGAACATGGAGCGTGAACTAGCTCAAGCTGTTAAAAACAAGATCAAAGAACAAGCGATCAACGGTTTAGTTGAGCAAAATGACATCGACGTACCTTCTGCTCTTATCGATCAAGAAGTTCAAGTTTTACGTCAACAAGCTGTTCAACGTTTTGGTGGCAACGCTGATTCTGCTCCTGAACTTCCACGTGAATTGTTTGAAGAGCAAGCTAAACGTCGCGTAGTTGTTGGTCTTCTTCTTGGTGAAGTAATCAAGACTGAAGAGCTAAAAGCTGATGATGAGAAAGTAAAAGCACTTATCAATGAAATGGCTTCTGCTTATGAAGATCCAACTGAAGTTGTTGCTTACTACGAAGGTAATGAGCAAATGATGAACAACATGCGTAATGTTGCTCTAGAAGAACAAGCAGTTGAAGCAATTCTTGCTAAAGCACAAGTTTCTGAGAAAGCAGTAGGCTTTAACGAACTAATGAATCAACAACCAGCTTAATTTTAAATTAATTAAGTAGTTGACTTAGTTTCAAAAGATCTGCTAATAATGGTTCGAATGAAGCGTCATTCGGACCATTTATTTTATAAGGGATACGGTTATGAGCTATCAAGAAAACAATGCAATGCCTTCTATTATGGATGCACTTGTTCCTATGGTTGTTGAACAAACTTCACGTGGTGAGCGTTCGTATGATATTTATTCCCGTCTGTTAAAAGAGCGCGTTATCTTTTTAACAGGTCAAGTTGAAGATCACATGGCCAACCTAGTTGTGGCACAGTTGCTTTTCCTTGAGTCTGAAAATCCTGATAAGGATATCTTCCTATACATTAACTCTCCAGGCGGCTCAGTTACTGCAGGTATGTCAATCTATGACACAATGCAGTTCATTAAGCCAAATGTAAGTACAGTATGTATGGGTCAAGCATGTTCAATGGGTGCTTTCTTACTTGCAGGTGGCGCACCAGGTAAACGTTATGTATTACCTAATTCCCGTGTGATGATTCACCAACCACTTGGTGGTTTCCAAGGCCAAGCATCTGATATTCAAATTCATGCTCAAGAAATCTTAACGATTAAGCAAAAATTGAATACATTACTTGCTGAGCATACTGGTCAGCCTTTAGAAGTAATCGAAAAAGATACAGATCGTGATAACTTCATGGCAGCAGATGATGCAGTGAAATACGGTCTTGTAGATGCTGTGTTAAATAAGCGTGACTAATTAATAAAAAAGCAGTAACGTTTACAGCAAAGAAGGTAAGTTAGTATAAACTTACAGCATAAGGCAACGTTTAAGAGGTTAGCAAATGACAGACAAGCGTAAAGACGAAAATAGTGGAAAGTTACTATATTGCTCTTTTTGCGGAAAAAGCCAGCATGAAGTTCGTAAGCTAATTGCTGGTCCTTCTGTTTATGTTTGTGATGAATGCGTTGATTTATGTAACGACATTATTCGCGAAGAGCTAAAAGATAATACTCTGTCTCCAAAAGAGAGCAGTGAAGAACTACCAACGCCGCAAAATATTCGTGGTCATTTAGATGAATACGTTATTGGGCAAGAACATGCTAAAAAAGTATTAGCGGTAGCGGTATATAATCACTACAAGCGTTTACGTAATGGCGATACTACAAAAGATGGCGTTGAATTAGGTAAGAGTAATATTCTACTTATCGGTCCAACAGGTAGTGGTAAAACATTACTTGCTGAAACGCTAGCTCGTTTCTTGGATGTTCCGTTTACTATGGCGGATGCAACCACGTTAACAGAAGCAGGCTATGTAGGTGAAGATGTAGAAAACATCATTCAAAAGCTACTACAAAAATGCGATTACGATCCAGCGAAAGCGGAACGTGGCATTGTATATATCGATGAAATTGACAAGATTTCTCGTAAGTCTGAAAACCCATCTATTACTCGTGACGTATCAGGTGAAGGTGTTCAGCAAGCATTATTGAAATTGATTGAAGGTACAATTGCATCAGTACCACCTCAAGGTGGACGTAAGCACCCACAACAAGAGTTCTTACAAGTAGATACGTCTAAGATCTTATTTATTTGTGGTGGTGCATTTGCAGGCTTAGATAAAGTAATCGAGCAACGCGTTGCAATAGGAACGGGTATTGGCTTTGCTGCTGATGTTCGCTCTCAAGATGATAAAGCAACGATTGGAGATTTATTGAAGCAAATTGAACCTGAAGATTTAATTAAATTCGGTTTAATTCCTGAGTTTATTGGTCGTCTACCAGTAACCACGACATTAACTGAATTAGATGAAGATGCGTTAATCCAAATTCTAAGCAAGCCTAAAAATGCATTAACTAAGCAATACGCTGCGTTATTTGATTTAGAAGGCGCTGAATTAGAATTTCGTGAAGACGCGTTGAGAGCCATTGCTAAAAAAGCAATGAACCGTAAAACGGGTGCTCGTGGTCTTCGTTCAATTTTAGAAGCGATATTATTAGATACTATGTATGAATTACCATCAAAAGAAGGTGTTTCTAAGGTAGTTATCGATGAGTCTGTAATTAATGGTGAGTCAGAGCCACTATTAATATTTGAAAATACAGAAACGAAAGCAATATCAGCAGAATAGTCAATATCAGCTAATAAACAGTATAAAAAGGAGGCATTGGCCTCCTTTTTTATTTTTAATTGAAAATAATGTTGAATCTTAGCGACTTGCCCCCATATTATTTCTAAAGATACTGACGGAAAGAGAGAAGAATATGAACCTGGAGCGTTCCGAGCGCATTGAGATACCAGTTCTACCATTACGTGATGTAGTGGTGTATCCGCATATGGTTATTCCACTGTTTGTGGGCCGTGAAAAATCCATCCGTTGCTTAGAAGCAGCGATGGAGCAGAATAAACAAGTCCTACTTGTGGCACAAAAAGAAGCCGCTAAAGAAGAACCGCAATTAGATGACTTACACGGTGTTGGTACAATAGCGACAATTTTACAATTATTAAAATTGCCTGATGGTACAGTTAAAGTATTAGTTGAAGGTCAACAGCGAGCTAAAATACATCAGTTTTTAGAAGCTGATTTTTTTACAGCGGATGCTGAATTTCTACTGACTCCAATTATTGATGATGCTGAACAAGAAGTGATTATGCGCTCTGCGATTAATCAATTTGAAGGCTTCATTAAATTAAATAAAAAAATCCCACCAGAAGTTTTGACTTCACTTAGCGGAATTGAAGATGCAGCTCGTCTTGCTGACACCATTGCTGCCCATATGCCGCTTAAATTGGTTGATAAGCAAGAAGTGTTAGAGTTAATAGACGTTATTGCACGTTTAGAGTTTCTAATGGGTATGATGGAATCTGAAATCGATTTATTACAAATCGAAAAACGCATTCGTGGTCGTGTTAAAAAGCAAATGGAAAAAAGTCAGCGTGAGTACTATTTGAATGAGCAAATGAAAGCCATTCAAAAAGAGCTTGGCGACTTAGACGATGCACCAGATGAATTTGAAGCGCTGCAGAAAAAAATTGCAGACGCTAAAATGCCAAAAGAAGCACAAGAAAAAGCAGAACAAGAATTACAAAAGCTGAAAATGATGTCACCGATGTCAGCAGAAGCGACGGTTGTTCGTAGCTATATTGATTGTATGGTTGCTGTGCCTTGGTATAAACGCTCTAAAGTGAAAAAAGATTTAGCCAAAGCCGAAGAGATCTTAAACTCTGACCATTATGGCTTAGAGCGTGTAAAAGAACGTATTCTTGAGTATTTAGCGGTTCAAAGTCGAGTGACAAAACTTAAAGGTCCAATCCTTTGCTTAGTCGGTCCTCCTGGAGTCGGTAAAACATCGTTAGGGCAATCTATTGCCAGAGCGACAGGCCGTAAATATACACGTATGGCACTTGGTGGCGTGCGTGATGAAGCTGAAATTCGTGGTCATAGACGTACGTATATCGGTTCTCTTCCTGGTAAATTGATCCAGAAATTATCTAAAGTTGAAGTGAAAAATCCACTTTTCCTATTAGATGAGATCGATAAAATGTCTTCTGATATGCGTGGCGATCCTGCTTCCGCACTTCTTGAAGTATTAGACCCAGAGCAAAATAATAAATTTAGCGACCATTACTTAGAGGTTGATTATGACCTTTCTGATGTAATGTTTGTTGCAACGTCTAACTCAATGAATATCCCAGGTCCACTGCTTGACCGTATGGAAGTGATTCGTCTATCTGGTTATACCGAAGATGAAAAATTGAACATTGCTAAAAATCACTTGTTAATGAAACAAATAAAACGCAATGGTCTAAAAGAACATGAGATTGAAATTGATGACTCGGCTATCATGGGGATCATTCGTTACTATACCCGCGAAGCAGGTGTTCGTAGCTTAGAGCGTGAAATTTCTAAACTATGTCGTAAGGCAGTTAAGCAAATCCTATTAGATAAATCGATTAAGAAAGTAACAATTAATCAAGATAACTTAAAAGATTTCTTAGGTGTTCAACGTTGTGATTACGGTAAAGCTGATGACGAAAACCGAGTAGGCCAGGTTGTTGGTTTAGCATGGACTGAAGTCGGCGGTGACTTATTGACGATTGAAGCAGAATCAATGATTGGTAAAGGCAAACTTGCTTATACTGGTTCTCTTGGTGATGTGATGAAAGAATCAATTCAAGCGGCAATGACTGTTGTACGAACGCGCGCAGATAAGTTAGGTATTAACCCTGATTTCTATGAAAAGCGTGATATTCATGTACACGTTCCTGAAGGTGCAACACCAAAAGATGGTCCAAGTGCTGGTGTTGGTATGTGTACTGCACTTGTATCAAGCTTAACGGGTAATCCGGTTCGTTCTGATGTTGCAATGACAGGTGAAATTACATTACGTGGTGAAGTACTGCCAATTGGTGGTTTGAAAGAAAAACTATTAGCAGCTCATCGTGGCGGTATTAAAACTGTCATCATTCCAAAGGATAATGAGCGTGATTTGGAAGAGATCCCTGCAAATGTAATTGCAGATCTATCTGTTCATCCAGTTAAATGGATTGATGAAGTATTAACCTTAGCGCTTCAAAATGATCCACAAGGCTTTAGTCTTGAGCAATCTAAAAAGTGATGTGTAGCAAAAAACGTTGATATAACAGGGCTGACAGGTAGAAATGACTTGTCAGTTCATATTGATGTCGCTAAGTTAAGCTTTATTGCGTGATCATAACTTCACACATTTATTATCAAAATATGGACTCGTTCATTAATCATTGAATGAATAATTTAAAGGGGAATACCGTGAATAAATCTCAATTAGTTGATCAAATTGCTGAAAATGCAGATATCTCAAAGGCAGCAGCAGGTCGTGCTCTGGATGCATTAGTTGAAACAGTAACTGAGACACTAAAAAGTGGCGATCAAGTAACGCTTGTTGGTTTTGGTTCATTTGTTGTTCGTGAGCGTGCTGCTCGCACTGGTCGTAATCCTAAAACTGGTGAAGCGATTGAGATTTCTGCGGCAAAAGTACCTGCATTTAAAGCGGGCAAAGCTCTTAAAGATGCGTGTAACTAAGCGAAATATAGATAAAACTCTACACAAGCTCACGTAAGGCTAGTAGACTAGAGTTATGAGTCATAGGCGCATCCAATGATGCGCTTTTTTATTGTTAAAATTTTCTTTTATTGAACTATTTTACATTTTCACTATCAATAGAAATTGACACGCTATTTATATAAATAGTGTTATTCCACTTGGTGATTAGGAGTTAAAACATATTATGATGGATCGAATTCGCGAAGGCTCAACAGGCCTCGTAGTTAAGATCATTCTCGGTCTAATTATTTTCTCATTTGTATTTGCAGGTGTAGGTAGTTATTTAGTCGGTGGAGGTCAACCCCTAGCGGCTAAAGTTGGTGAGCGTGAAATAACGCGGAATGATTTTGAACAAGTTTACCAAAATGAACGTAATCGCATGCAATCTCAGCTTGGCGAGTATTTTTCAACATTACTTGGTGACCCTGCATACGTAGAGCAATTTCGTAAATCAGTTTTAGACCGTATGGTGAACGATGCGTTATTGGATAATCAAGCTCAAGATCTAGGTCTTCGCGTTGGTGATGAACAGATCCGTCAAGCTATCTTATCTATGCCTCAGTTCCAGAAAGACGGCAAGTTTGATGAAGAAATCTTTAATATTTCACTTCGTCGCGCAGGTTTCAGTTCAGACAGTTTTGCAGAATATTTACGACAAGATTTAGTGCGTAATCAACTTATTCTTGCTCTTGAATCAACAGAATTTACGTTGGATAACGAAGTAAAAGCACAAGGTGCTTTAGAAGCTCAACAACGTGAAATTCGTACAATCACTCTTGATACTGCAGCATTCTCAAAAGATGCGACAGTAACTGATGAAGAAGTTGAAGAGTATTACAATGCAAATAAACAACAATTTGTTCGCCCTGAGCAAGTAAAAGTTTCTTATGTTGAATTATCTGGCGATTCTCTAAAGGCTCAAGCCCCAATTACGGATGAAGAAATTCAAACGTATTATAATGAAAACCAAGATAAGTATTCTACTCAAGAAAAACGCGAAGTAAGTCATATCTTGATTAAAGGTGATGAAGCTGATGCTCAAGCGGTTCTTGCTCGCTTAGATTCGGGTGATGATTTCGCTACAGTAGCAAAAGAAGATTCACAAGATATCCCTACAGCGAAAGAAGGTGGTTCTTTAGGTTGGATTGAACATGGTGTTATTGATCCTGATTTTGAAGATGCCGCTTTCCAACTGGTTAATGTAGGCGACCATTCGGGTTTGGTTAAATCAACATTTGGTTATCATATTATCCAACTTGACGGTATTGAAGCTCCAAAAACAAAAGCATTAGCAAAAGTAAGTGCTGAAATTAAAGCCTTTCTTGTTGATGAGCATGCTGCAGATGCATTCTATAGCTTACAAACAGAGTTAGCAGAAAAAGCATTTGAATCACCAGATTCTTTGGATGATGCGGCTGAAAGCGTGAATGTTAAGGTGATGACATCAGATTTCTTCTCTGAAACTGATGCTCCAAAGCTATTATCTAATCCATCAGTGTTACAAGCTATTTATAGCCCTGAAGTAAAAGAGGATGGTTTGAATTCAGATGTGATTGAAATCGCACCTGAGCACATTATTGTTGTTCGTGTTGAAGATGTTCGTGATGAAATAGTTCAACCGTTAAACGAAGTTAAAGAATCTGTAATTGCACGTTTATCTCAATCAAAAGGTGAGCAGAAAGCACTTGAGTTAGCTCAAGGGGCAATAAGCGCTTTAAACAAAGGTGAAATGAGCTATTTAACTGACAATGGTTTGAATTTTACTCAAGCAAGAATGATTACTCGAGCTGATGAGCTAGCAAATAATGTGTATCGTCTGCAAAAACCAGAGCAAGGTAAATCAACTTACGCCCAAATGATGGATCGTCAAGGTAACAACGTTATTGTTGCTCTTGATGGTGTATTAGAGCTAAGTAATGATGCAATGGCAGAACAAGTATCAACGCGTTTACTCAGAAGTCAGACTCAACAAGATCTAACTGCTACTTTAGATACCTTAAAAGTAAGTACTGATATTAGTTATCCATTATTAGAACAATAATCAATTTATTTGTAATTGATAAATAAGATAGACGGGCCCCTAATTGGGGCCCGTCGTGTTTTTAATGGAAGTATGTGTGTATCTATAGGATTTTTTGTTCATATTACTTATTATTTTTTGATGACAGATAGAGATCGTATTTCTGAAGTATCTGACATACTTATTTTAATAATGAACAAGGGATGGTCATGAAACGTATAATAGGTTTACTTAGTTCTGTTTTATTTGCTGTGATTCTATTTTCGAGCAGTGTAGTTAATGCTAAGGAAGAAAGCGTCGACAAGCATGAAGGAATAGAAGTTATTGTTAATATTAACGAGGCGCAAGCAGAAGAGCTTAAAACATTACTCATAGGTGTTGGTGACTCAAAGGCAAAAGCCATTGTTGATTATCGAAAAGAAAATGGGAAGTTTGTAGCAGTAGATGATTTATCTAACGTGAAAGGCATTGGTGATAAGTTATTAGAAAAGAATCGACATAGAATTGTATTGTAGATAATTACTTTATATGAAAAAGGCTGCCTTAATTAGTTAAGGCAGCCTTTTTATTTTTGTACATTTAAATTAATGTGCTTTCTCAGCTCCGTGCATCCAACGGATAAGAGTTCCAGAGATTGTTAGCAATAAAACACCAGAAATTGTTGCTGCAATTGCAATTCCGGCAAAAATATCTAATGCGCCAAGGCTTTCAACATGAGAGCCTACAACACCTGCGATGTAGTTGGATATTGCATTAAAACCAAACCATGTTCCCATCATTAATGATGCTAAACGGAGTGGAGCTAGTTTAGTTACTAATGATAGTCCAATTGGAGATAAACATAATTCCCCTAATGTATGGAAAAAGTAAGCACCAACTAACCAGTACATAGATGTTTTTATCGTTAAATCGCCACCTTGTTCCATAACGGCACCTACCATGCATAAAAAGCCGATAGCTAAGAAGAAAAGAGCGAATGCAAACTTAACCGGTGAACTTGGTTCTTTAGGACCTAGTTTTATCCATAGCATTGCAATGAGCGGGGCAAGTGTAATGATAAAGAATGGGTTTAATGATTGAAACCAAGCCGCAGGAACTTCAAATGAACCGATCATTCTGTCGGTATATTGTTGGGAATAAATGTTCATTAATCCACCAGCTTGTTCAAAGCCAGCCCAGAATACGATAACAAATAAACCCATAACCATGATTACTTTAAGGCGGTCGATTTCTATTTTACTTAATACATGGTGAGATGTACCTTTAGCTTCAGCATTTTCTTTTGCAATATGTGCTGCAGGGCGAACTCCAATATCACCTAAGAAGCGTTGAGCAAATAAAGTTTGGATGATTAAGCTAATAACCATACCAATACCAGCGGCAGCAAAGCCTGCTTTCCAGCCCCAAATCCCTGTTACAGAACCAGAAACGACACCAGCAAGTAATGAACCTAAATTGATACCCATATAAAAGATAGTGAAAGCGCCATCACGACGATTGTCACCTTCTTTGTACAAGTCTCCAACCATTGTTGATACGTTTGGTTTGAATAAACCGTTACCTGCAATAAGGAATCCTAAACCAACATAGAAAAGGGTCTCAATCGAAAATGGTAAAATATTATGAGGAAGGGCCAGTGTAAATTGACCTATGACCATTAAAAAACCACCAATTAACAATGATTTTCGTTGGCCTAAATAGTTATCAGCTAGCCAGCCACCAATTAAAGGCGTTATGTACATAAGGGCAGTATAAGTACCATAAAGGCTAAGAGCGTCTTTAACTGTCCAGCCTAATCCACCGTTAATCGTTCTGTCGGTTAAATATAAGACTAAAATTGCTCTCATTGCATAATAAGAGAAGCGCTCCCACAATTCAGTCCCAAAAAGTAAGAACAACCCCTGAGGGTGCCCCATAAGTGTTTTGTTGTTGTTTGGCATAATGCTCTCTTTTAAATAGAATTTTATTCTTTTTATATAAGATAAATTTATACCCTTCGAATTTACATACTGCAACGTTGTACAATTTTATGTGATTTACTTAACATTTTAAGCTGTTGAAATATTTAGAAACATTTATTTCATGTTACATATCTAGGTTCTGTTTATTTCACTTTATTTGGATTTTTATTTTGATTTTTAATTAACTGGGAGTTTTTAATTTTAATTTAGTTCTTATTTTTAATATTTAGTATTTCTTTTGTCTGTTTTTTGTCATTTAACATTCTAGGTAGATAGCTGTTGAGTTATTTAACCTATTTATTTAGTTGTGGTTTATGGCGTGCTATGCTTCTGTGTTGGTTAGCTAGGTATATAAATAATGAAAGAATGGTATTTACTCTACTGTAAGCGTGGGGAGCAACAGCGAGCAAAAGCACATTTAGAAAATCAAAATGTAGAGTGCTTTTACCCTGAAATAGAAGTTGAGAAAATAATAAGAGGTAAGAAAAAGGCAATTAAAGAACCTTTATTCCCTTGTTACATGTTTGTGCGGTTTGATTTTGAGGAAGGACCGACGTTTACAACTGTTCGCTCAACTCGTGGCGTAAGTGATTTTATTCGTTTTGGTGGAGAGCCTAAAGTCTTGTCAGGAGATCTGATTTATTCATTAAAATTGATTAATGAAGATTGTATGAAAAGTAAGAGCTTAGCTGAATTCTTGCCTGAAATTGGCCAAAAAGTATCAATTAAAGAGGGGCCTTTTGTGGGGGTGGACGCTATTTATAAAGAAGCGGATGGTGAAAAACGTTCAATTTTATTGATTACTCTGATTAATCAAAAGGTTGAAATTAAAGTAGATAATAGTGAAATTGAATACTAAATAAAAAAGCGCCAAAAATGGCGCTTTTTTATTATGAACAATTTAGTTAATCATACGCTTCATTGTGAACCGCTTGTACCGCTCGACCTGATGGGTCAACACAGTTTTTGAATGATTCATCCCACTCTATTGCTTTTGCTGAAGAACACGCCACTGATGGGCCACCAGGAACACATTTAGCGGCATCTTCAAGAGGGAATAGCTCTTCAAAGATTTCACGGTATACATAGCCTTCTTTTGTTACAGGCGTATTGTAAGGGAAGCGGAATTTAGCTGATTCCATCTGTTGGTCTGTCACTTTCGCTTCAGCTGTTTCTCGTAATGTATCAATCCAGCTATAACCAACTCCATCAGAAAACTGCTCTTTCTGTCTCCATGCAATTGCGGGTGGTAAATCATCTTCAAAACATTCACGAAGGATATGCTTTTCCATTTTACCGTTACCACACATTTTATCTTGTGGATTTAAGCGCATAGCAATATCGATAAACTCTTTATCTAGGAAAGGTACTCGGCCTTCTACGCCCCAAGCTGCTAATGACTTATTTGCTCTAGCGCAATCAAACATATTTAAAGCCAGTAGCTTACGTACTGTTTCTTCATGAAATTCTTTTTTATTTGGTGCTTTATGGAAATATAAGTAACCACCAAAGATTTCATCAGCACCTTCACCAGAAAGTACCATTTTAATACCCATAGCCTTGATCTTACGACCCAGTAAGTACATTGGTGTAGAAGCACGAATCGTTGTTACGTCATAAGTTTCAATGTGATAAATAACATCACGAATAGCATCAAGACCTTCTTGAATAGTGTAAGTCATCTCATGGTGTACAGTACCAATTTGGTTAGCAACTTCACGAGCCGCTTTTAGATCAGGTGCACCTTCTAACCCTACAGCAAATGAATGCAGTTGTGGCCACCATGCTTGAGATTGTTCGTTATCTTCAATACGCATTGCAGCAAACTTTTTCGCAACTGCTGATGTGATTGATGAGTCAAGACCACCAGAAAGAAGCACACCATAAGGAACATCTGTCATCAGTTGACGTTTTACCGCGTCCTCTAATGCTTGTTTAAGTTCTTCTTTACTTGTTGGATTATCTTTAACTGCATCATATTCCATCCAGTCACGTACATAATAACGTGTTGGTTCTGCATCTTTTGATGAGTAAAAATGACCAGGAGGAAATTCACTGATTGATTTACAAACCGGAACCAGAGCTTTCATTTCAGAGGCAACATAATAGTTACCATGCTCGTCATATCCGTGATACATAGGAATAATACCGATATGATCACGACCGACTAAATACTCGTCTTTTTCTTCATCATAAAGAATAAAGGCAAAAATCCCGTTTAAGTCTTCTAATAAATCAGCCCCTTTCTCGCGATACAGAGCTAAAATAACTTCACAATCAGAATCTGTTTGGAAAGTATAATCATCAGCGTATTTTTCACGTAATTCTTTATGGTTATAAATTTCACCATTAACCGCTAAGATGTGCTTCTTATCTTCGCTATAAAGAGGTTGAGCACCACTGTTTACACCAACAATAGCCAAACGTTCATGCGCTAAAATTGCTTTATCTGATGAATAAATACCAGACCAATCAGGTCCACGGTGGCGAAGTTTTTTTGACATTTCTAGTGCGGATTTACGCAGTGGTGTTGGATCGGTTTTAATATCCAGTATTCCAAAAATTGAGCACATAAGTTCCCTCTATCTCTTCTTAATTTTTATCATAAATTATTGTCTTGAATACAATTTGCCATCATCCCTAAAAAAATCAACCCAGAAATACAAATAAAATTACAAATAGATAACCTGAATAGATAATATTTAATATTTATGCTGTTTTGGTATGAGATCGTTAGTTGAAGATGTTTTTTGAACAGAAATGATGAGAAATTATGGGATATAAATAAACATCAGATTAGAACGCTTTTAGATTCTAACCTGATTTATTTATCATGCAGATGATTAATTAAGCATTATTATTTCATGTTTTCATTTTGTGGATTGAATTTCGGATTTAATTGTTCACTTACATGACGAGCAAAACCACTACCTGCTTCATGGTAAATATTAAATGCAGCATCAACACCTTGTTCGAGTAGCCCTTCAATTTGGTCATTATAAGCCGCAATTGCTGCGGTTTGGCCTTGATAATTTCGTGATTGTAATTGTTCTAATGCAAATTGATTACCTTGGTGGTTGGGCATGGCTAATAGCACGATTTTCACGTGTGAAGTTGATAAAATACGTTCCCAAAAATCGGGGTCGGTAGCATCGCCAAGAATAACATTTCGCCCTAGCTCTTGATGGCGCTTAGCTGATTCTTCGCGTAGTTCTATCCCTAAAATAATATCGCCATATTTATCTTTTAATTCATCATAAGCGCCGCTACCAATTCGACCCATACCAAGAATTAAAATTTGTGCTCTACCTGGATTAATTAATTTATCCATTGGGTTTAAGCGTTCAGCGGTGTGTTCTTTTAACCAATGGCGTGACCGCTGATAAATTGAGTGTCCAAAATTATTTAAAGGCGCTGAAATAATGAAGGAAATGGATACAGCAATAGCAATGGCAACGAGAGTATCTCCTGGTAACCAACCCATTTTAAATGCTAATCCACCCACAATTAATCCAAACTCACTGTAATTAAATAAGGTCAGAGAGGTGAGTAAGGAGGTTCGAACGCGGAACTTAAATTTATTAATGATAATGAAGTATAAAAAACCTTTTACCGGTAGCAGTAAAATTAAAAATAGAGCCAGTGTTAACCCTGCAAATGTCGGTGCTGCTGATAGCCCTATATTTAAGAAAAAACAAATGAGTAAAATTTCTTTTAAATTAAATAAGGATTTTGATAATTCAGAGGCTTTAGAGTGACCAGCTAATAACATGCCTAGGATAAGAGCGCCAAGATCTGGCTTCATTCCAACGAGTTCGAAGGTACCAGCACCAGCGACCAAGGCTAAGAATATGCCATAAAGAACTAGCATTTCTCCGTGACCAGCCCAGTCTAATAGTTTAAAGAATAAAGGTCTAAAGAGTGGGAGTGCAAATAAAGCTAAGGCGGTAATTTCAGGTATTTTACCAGTAGATACGGTTAAGAAAACAACGGCAAATATATCTTGCATAACAAGAATGCCAATAGCTAAAGTACCGTAAGTCGCGTTCATTTCGCCTTTTTCTTGCAATGCTTTAACTGCAAAAACGGTACTAGAAAAAGAGAGGGCAAAACCAAATAAGACTAATTGTGCAGTATCTATATCTGCAAGTATTGTTATCCCGAGAAGTTTGAGACCAAGTAGAGCAAATGTGAAGAACAGTGTTGAGAATACGTTATGGAGTGTAGCACCTAGCCAAATTTCTTTAGCTAATAAGGTTTTTATATCTAATTTTAAGCCAATAGAAAAAAGGAGCAGGGTAACGCCAAGATCTGCAAAGGTAGAAAGTGCATCATTAGATTGAAAGCCAAGCGCGTGCAAACCAAATCCAGCTAATAAAAAACCAACCAACGGCGGTAAGTTGATCTTTAATGCAATAAAACCCATTACAAACGCTGCAATGATAAAAAGTAACTCCATATACTATTGTCCTGAAAGTGTTAAAAAAAAGGCTGCAAAAGCAGCCTTAGAGTAACATGTTAAAAATTATTTATGATTATTCATCTAATAATTTTTGTAACAATACACCATTAAGCATAGCGCGCTTCACCATTGAAAATGCACCAATTGTTGGTTGTTCATGGAGTTCTGATGCAACAATAGGAAGATCTTTATGGAAAGCGGTCAATGATTGATTTTTGATACAATTACGAATAGCAGCAAATAGAATTTTATCTGATTGAGTAATAGCACCCGAGATAACAATTTTTTGTGGATTAAATAGGTTAATTGTCATTGCAATGGCTTTACCAAGTTGGTTACCTACTCGCAGCAATGTTTGTGTTGCAAGTTCATCACCATGATTTGCAGCATGACAAATATCTGCCATTGTGATGTTTTCTAGCGGTGAAAGGCTTGAAGGGTAACCTTGTTCAAGTAAAGACTTGATGCGTGCGATAATTGCAGGGTTTGCTGCTACGGTTTCTAAACAACCAAAATTACCACATTGGCATTTATCGCCAATCGGATCGATCTGAATATGACCAATTTCACCTACGTTTCTATTATGGCCTAAGAAAACTTTACCATTAACGATAATGCCTGCACCAGTACCACGGTGAACACTGACTAATATAGAATCATAGCAATCTTTAGACGCACCAAAATAATGTTCGGCTAGAGCTAAACCGCGCACATCATTGCCAACAAAACATTGAGTGTTGAAAGTGTCTCTAATGAAATCGGCTAGTGCCAATTTATCTATATCGGTATTTGGCATGTACTCTACAACGCCGGTCTCTGGGTTAACTAGACCAGGAAGGGTGATGCCGATAGCAATTAATTGCTTAATGGTATCTTGATTTTGAGTGATGAAATTTTGGAGTAATTTATTTAAGCCATCTAAAAGGTGTTCTTGATTACTATAATGAAATTCTTGATATTCACTGGCTAATTCTTTTGTGGAAAGGTCAAAAAGACTTAACTGGATATAATCACGGCCTAAACGCACTGCGATAGAGTGAAAAGGTTCCGTTTCGGTGGTCAAAGAGATCGCTCTTCGTCCACCAGTTGACGCTTGTTGCGCGACTTCTTTAATTAAGCCGCGCTCCAATAATTGACGGGTTATTTTGGTAACACTTGCTGGGGCAAGTTGACTAACATCTGCGATTTGAATTCGAGATATCGGTCCTTTTTGGTCGATTAAACGATAAACAGCCGCACTGTTTAATTGTTTTACTAGATCTACATTACCAATTTGTCCGTCAGTCATATTAACTTTGCTCGTATTGTCCGTTAACAACAGTCGCTTTTACATTAAAGTCACGATCAAAAATAGCAAGGTTAGCAACCATGTTCTTTTTAATTCGGCCAAGTTTATTATCCACGCCAATTGCTTGAGCTGGATATAACGTAGCCATACGTAGTGCTTCGTCTAAAGCGATTCCAACGTGCTCAACTGTATTCTGAACTGCTTCAATCATAGTCAGAGCTGAGCCGCCTAATGTGCCATTCTCATCAACACATTTACCTTCCTTGTAATATACTTTCTTACCAACAAAAATAAAGTATTCCATGTCAGCACCTGCAGGAGCTGTGGCATCGGTCACTAATACTAGCTTTTCTTTCTTTATTTTGTGCGCAATTCGGATATTTGCATAGTCTACATGGAAACCATCAGCGATGATGCCAGCATAAACTTCTGGTGTATCATAGATAGCACCAACAACACCAGGTTCACGACCAACCATAGGCGTCATCGCGTTAAATAGATGAGTTGCGAAAGTGATACCTGATTCAAAACCTTGGCGAGCTTCTGCATACGTAGCATTAGTGTGGCCAATTGATACAACAATACCTGCTTTACATAAACGTTCGATGTGTTCTGGATCATTTTGCTCTGGAGCAAGAGTTACTTTTGCAATTAAATCCGCGTTATCACACATTAATTGGATCATATCAGAGTCTGAATGACGGATATGGTCAACGCTATGAATGCCTTTTTTCATTACGTTTAGGTATGGACCTTCAAGGTGTAGACCTAAAGATTGGTTTTGATATTTATTGTGATATTCACGAGCAGCTTCAATCGAAGTTCGCATATCTTGGTCTGAAGAGGTAATTAGTGTAGGTAAGAAACTAGTACAGCCTGATTTTAAGTTCGCTTCATGCATGATCTGCATTGTTTCTGCAGTGATTTCATCATTTAGCATCACACCGCCACAGCCATTTAATTGAAGGTCGATAAAACCAGGGCTTAGAATGGCACCATCTAAATCCTTTAATTCAATACCATCGGGTAATTCTGATGTTGGGCAAACGGCTTCGATTTCTGTTCCATTAATGATGACAGAATGGTTAACAAGAACATCGTTACCAGTATAAACCTTACAGTTAGTTAGTGCATACATAGCTTGAATCCTTTAGTTATAATTTATGATACGAAAAAAGTGTAAACTTTTTTTCGTTTAAATTTTTAAGCAAGTAAAAATAGAACTGCTTACTGAGCGGTACACTCAGTTACCTAAATGTTACGTTCAGTAATGACAAAGTTTGGTCTTTTATAGACCAAATTTTATTCCGTATGTTTTATTCTTTCGAATGATAAAATAAGTTTTATGATCTCGCTAGCAAAATACCTTAAATATTCCCTCCGCAGGTGATAATGATCACAATTAGCTCGCTTTTAATTTGCGGGGCGAAATTAATCCCTTACACTGACCCTGTTAATAACGAGTAGCGAAATAAGTTTATAACGGACAAATTAAGCTATTCAAAAAAATCTAAAATCCTTATAGGGGGAATCTAAAGGTGAATATTTTAGGATATTTTCAAAAAGTAGGTAAAGCACTGATGGTACCAGTTGCTACATTACCTGCAGCAGCAATTTTAATGGGTATTGGTTACTGGATTGACCCGGTAGCTTGGGGCGGTAATAGTGCATTAGCAGCGTTTTTAATCAAAGCTGGTGCGTCTATCATTGATAACATGTCTGTACTATTCGCAATTGGTGTTGCTTATGGTATGTCTAAAGATAAAGATGGTGCAGCGGCACTTTCTGGTTTTGTTGGTTTCCTTGTTGTAACTAATCTTCTTTCTCCAGGCGCAGTAGCTCAGATTCAAGGTATTGATCCTGCAGCTGTACCTGCGGCTTTTGGTAAGATCAACAACCAATTTGTTGGTATTTTAGTTGGTATCGTATCTGCTGAAATCTACAACCGTTTCTCTGCTGTTGAATTGCATAAAACACTTGCATTCTTCTCTGGTAAACGTCTTGTTCCTATCTTAACGTCATTTGCGGGTATCTTAATTGCCTTCATTCTTATGTACGTTTGGCCTGCTATTTACGGTGGCCTTGTACACTTTGGTGAATCAATCCAAGGTATGGGTTCTGTTGGTGCTGGTATTTATGCATTCTTCAACCGTCTACTTATTCCTGTAGGTCTTCACCATGCACTTAACTCTGTGTTCTGGTTTGACGTTGCTGGTATTAACGACATCCCTAACTTCCTAGGTGGCGCTAAGTCTATCGCTGAAGGTACTGCAACTGTAGGTGTTACAGGTATGTACCAAGCTGGTTTCTTCCCAATCATGATGTTTGGTCTACCAGGTGCAGCACTAGCTATCTACCACACTGCAAAAGTTGAGAATAAAGAAAAAGTAGCGTCTATTATGATCGCTGCAGGTTTCGCATCATTCTTTACAGGTGTGACAGAACCACTAGAATTCTCATTCATGTTCCTTGCTCCTGCATTGTATGTAGTTCACGCGGCATTAACGGGTATCTCTGTATTCATCGCAGCATCTATGCAATGGATTGCAGGTTTCGGTTTCTCTGCTGGTCTAGTTGATATGGTTCTTTCTAGCCGTAACCCACTAGCAGTTAACTGGTACATGCTAATTATCCAAGGTATCGTATTCTTCGCAATTTACTACTTCGTATTCCGCGCTGTAATCATTAAGTTTAATCTTAAGACTCCAGGCCGTGAAGAAGATGATGAAGAAGAAAGCTCAATCCGTGGTTCTAAAGAAACAAGTGAACTAGCTAAGCAGTATCTTAAAGCGCTTGGTGGTCATGAAAATATCGAAAATATCGATGCTTGTATTACTCGTTTACGCTTAACTCTTAAAGACACTAGCGTAATTAGTGAGAAGCAACTTAAAGGCCTTGGTGCAATGGGTGTAGTTAAACTTGGTTCAAACAATGTTCAAGTTATTCTAGGTCCTCTTGCTGAAATCGTTGCTGGCGAAATGAAAAAAATCCCAGCGTCGGAAGACCTAACAGCAGTTGCATTACCATAATTATTGAGTAAATTAACTCGATTTAATAAGCCGCTCTAATTAGAGCGGCTTTTTTTATGGAAATAAAGCAACTATTTGATTCTATATATTGAGTATTGCCCCATAATTGTGGATCATAGGGAGATATGAACAATCTGTTCTTTCTCTTAATACCAATGAGGTGCTTTAGATGAGTGAAACTGAAACTCGTCCTACCAACTTTATCCGTCAAATTATTGATGAAGACCTAAAGTCAGGTAAACATTCCAGTGTCCATACTCGTTTCCCGCCAGAGCCAAACGGTTATCTGCATATCGGTCACGCAAAATCTATCTGTTTGAATTTTGGTATTGCTCAAGATTACCAGGGACAGTGTAATCTACGTTTTGATGATACTAACCCTGAAAAAGAAGATATTGAATACGTTGAATCAATCAAAAATGACGTTAAATGGTTAGGTTTTGATTGGAGTGGTGATATTCATTATTCTTCAAACTATTTCGATCAGTTGTATGGTTACGCGGTTGAATTGATTGAGAAGGGCTTGGCTTATGTTGATGAGCTAACGTCTGATCAAATCCGTGAATACCGTGGTTCTCTTAAAGAGCCAGGTAAAAATAGCCCATACCGCGATCGTAGTGTCGAAGATAACCTTGCGCTATTTGAACAAATGCGCGATGGTAAATTTAAAGAAGGCACTATTTGCTTACGTGCAAAGATTGATATGGCTTCTTCATTTATCGTTATGCGTGATCCAGTTATTTATCGTATTCGTTTTGCTTCTCATCACCAAACTGGTGATAAGTGGTGCATTTACCCAATGTACGATTTTACTCACTGTATCTCGGATGCGCTTGAAGGCATTACACATTCAATTTGTACGCTAGAATTCCAAGATAACCGTCGTTTGTACGATTGGGTATTAGAAAATATTACGATTGACTGCCAACCACATCAGTATGAATTCAGCCGCCTAAACTTAGAATATACGATTATGTCTAAGCGTAAGCTGAATGAACTTGTGACTGAGAAGTTAGTAAATGGTTGGGATGATCCACGTATGCCTACTGTTTCTGGTTTACGTCGTCGCGGTTTTACTGCTGGCTCTATTCGTGAATTCTGTAAACGTATTGGTGTAACTAAACAAGAAAACATGATTGAATTTGGTTCATTAGAATCATGTATTCGTGATGATCTGAATGAGAATGCACCTCGTGCGATGGCTGTACTTGAGCCTGTAAAAGTAGTGATTGAAAACTACGAAGAAGGTAAGGTAGAAACGTTAAACGTTGCAAATCATCCTAACAAGCCTGAAATGGGCACGCGCGAAGTACCATTTACTCGTGAAGTTTATATCGAGCAAGATGATTTCCGTGAAGAAGCAAACAAGAAATACAAACGTTTAGTTCTTGGTAAAGAAGTACGTTTACGTGGTGCTTATGTTATTCAAGCAAATCGAATTGAAAAAGACGAAGCAGGTAACATTACGACTATTTTCTGTAGCTATGATGCAGAAACGTTAGGTAAGAACCCAGCAGATGGCCGTAAAGTTAAAGGTGTTATTCACTGGGTATCAGCAGATAAAGCGGTACCAGCGGAAATTCGTTTGTATGATCGTCTATTCACAGTGCCAAATCCTGCTACTTTAGAGGATTTCTCAGAGAGTATTAACCCTGAGTCGTTGGTTGTTAAAAATGGTTTTGTAGAACCAAGTTTAGCAACAGCAGAAGTTGAAGCAGGCTATCAATTTGAACGTACAGGCTATTTCTGTATTGATAACAAAGACTCTACACCAGAAGCTCTTGTATTCAACCGTACAGTAGGTTTACGTGATACTTGGGAAGGTTAATCCAGACTAAGTATTTACTGAATTGATAATAAAAAACCAGCAGAAATGCTGGTTTTTTTATGACTAAAATCTGTTAAATTGATGATTAACCGTTATGAGCATCATCATTATCAATGCAGTCATTAGTAATACAGTGGCCGTATAGATATAAACTGTGGTTAGTAAGTCGAACATTGTATTTTTTAGCGATATCTCGTTGACGTTCTTCAATCATTTCATCAGAGAATTCGATAACTTTACCGCAATCTAAGCACACAAGGTGATCATGGTGGTGTTGAGTTGCTAGTTCAAAAACAGATTTACCACCTTCAAAATGGTGACGGGTCACAATGCCGGCATCATCAAATTGGTTTAATACGCGGTATACGGTAGCAAGACCAATCTCTTCACCAATATCGATTAATTTTTTATATAAATCTTCTGCACTGATGTGTTGGCAATCTGGTTGTTGAAGTACTTCTAAAATCTTCAAACGCGGAAGAGTAACTTTTAAACCGGCTTTTTTTAGTGCTTGGTTGTTATCTGACATCGACTTTTCCTGTATTGACATTCTGCATCGATTTTTTGTGCAGTTTTAATAACTTAATTATAGGGAACATTCAATCTAGTTGATACCCTATCTGTACGATCTCTTACAAAAAAATAGATGTTGATCTTATGTTAAGAAAACATTTATTATGAGGTCAGACCAGATTTAAGGATGATAAATATGTATAAGTACTTTACCCCAAAAATAGTTAGAAGGGCATTGAATATTTGGCCACCATTTTGGGGGGCTGGGATCTCGATCCAAACTATTTCATCTGACTTTCAAGAAGTGAATGTTATATTGAAAGATCGGTTTTGGAATAGAAATGCCAATCGAACTCAATATGGAGGAAGTATTTTCTCTATGACTGATCCTGTATTTTCATTAATGCTAATGGGTATTTTGCGTGATGAGTACTTTGTATGGGATAAACAATCTGAGATTGACTTTATTTCACCGGGAACGACAGATTTACAGGCACACTTCTTGATTTCAAATGAGACGATTCAGGAGATAAAATGTCATACAGAAAATGGGGACAAGTATTTTCCAAAATTTGAAGTGTATATTTATGATAAAAAAGGAAAGGTGGTTGCGAGGGTGAATAGAACGTTATATGTGAGAAAAAAACCAGAATTTAGATGATGCTCTCAAAGAACAGAGAGCATCATAAATCAAAATTAGTCTTCTAATTCTGCAAGGCACATTTCTTCATGGATTTGGTTAACCCATTTAGTTACACGCTCTTCTGTAAGCTCTGGCTGGCGATCTTCATCAATACAAAGACCGACAAAGTTATTTTCATCAACTAAGGCTTTAGATGCTTCAAATTCATAACCTTCAGTTGGCCAATAGCCGATCACTGTACCACCTTTCGCTTCTACGATATCACGGATATTACCCATAGCATCACAAAAGTACTCAGCGTAATCTTCTTGATCACCACAGCCAAAGATAGCAACAAGTTTCGTTGAGAAATCAATGCCTTCTAGTTCAGGGAAGAAATCATCCCAATCACATTGAGCTTCACCGTAGTACCATGTAGGGATACCTAAAAGAAGAAGATCGAAATTATCAATATCTTCTTTACTGCTTTTCGCAATGTCTTGAACGTGAACGAGCTTTTTACCAAGCTGTTTTTGAATCATCTTGCCAATAGCTTCAGTATTACCTGTGTCGCTACCAAAGAAGAGTCCTACACTTGCCATATGATGAATACCTGTATTTGTCTGTATTAATTAAAAATAGATGTTATTAGATCAGTGGCTTAGCCTAGACCTGCACCTTCCCAGCTTAGCTGAATAATTCCTTTAGCAATGAAACCAGTACAGCCTAAAAAGAGTACTAGCCAAACTATTTTTCGGCCAAAAGTCGGTACATTTGCTTGCTTTAGTACATCTTTAATTGCCATACCGATAAAGAAGAATATCGAGGCAAACAGAAAATCTAATCCAATAGATTCAATGAGGTCAAAATGTTCATATAGCATAAATCAGCCTTATTTTAGTTAAGCGACTTAAATCTGATCGAATAATTTTGCAAAACTATATCATAGCTTTGACGTTGTTGATATGGATTATCGAGTACCAACTTTCTCTAAAAATCGATTTATTACTCGATATATGGTTTCAGGCTTTTCTGCATGAAGCCAATGGCCTGTGCCACTTACAATATGTGCTTTAGCTTTTGGAAATTGCATCATAATTTCTTTTTGATGCGAAGCCTGAATGTAATCGGAGTTTTCTCCTTTTATAAATAGGGCATCTCCCATAAATGGCGAAATTTGATCCCAACCAATGATCTGATGATAGTTACTAAGTAAAGCCGGGACATTAAAACGCAAAGCTAAATGATCGCCTTCTTTATAGAGTGATTTACTTAAAAATTGTCGTACTCCTGGTTCGAGTATCGAGGTTGCAAGTAAATTATCGGCTTCTTTTCGGGTCTTTGGTGGTGTATTTATTATATGTTGCAGTCCAGAAAAAACGGCATCGTGTCTGCGTTCAGGGTAGGCAACAGGCGCCATATCTAACACAATTAATGAAGGTATTATTTCAGGCTTTTGAGAGGCGATAGCCATCGCAACTTTACCCCCCATAGAGTGACCGATAATAGCCTTAGGCTTAATTGCTAAATGTTCAATTAAATGAACGACATCGGAAGCGAGGGCTTGATAGCTATGATCGTCAGAATGAAAAGAGTGACCGTGATTTCGAAGATCAACACTGATCACTCGATACGATGATTCAAGTTGCCTAGCAAGAAGACCTAGGTTATCTAAATTCCCAAATAAGCCATGAATTAGGATCAAAGGATCCCCATTTCCTTGTTCTTTATAGTTAAGTAGCTTCATTTTTCTACGTTGTGTTAGGTTTGTCGTAGAGTATCACGATTATACAATGTATAATCGTGCCTTCATAAATAGATTATAGAATACGAACCATATAATGAAGACAATTGAAGTAGACGAAGAACTATACCGCTTTATTGCGAGCCAAACTCAACACATCGGTGAAAGTGCCTCTGATATTTTGCGTCGTCTCTTAATGCAGTCATCACCTTTAGACTCTGTTATTTCTGTTTCTGCTCCTGTTGAAGTACAGAAAAAAGGCATTGTAGTCAGTAAAGATGCAGGTAAAGAGATATCAATAGATCGTGTTAAAGCGGTGCGTACTTTATTAATCTCTGATGAATTCTCAGTATTGGATAAAGCAATCGATCGTTTTTTAACGGTACTTTCAGAATTATATAAAATTGACTCAAAAGCATTCTCTGAAGCGACGGAAGTGAAGGGAAGAACTCGAGTTTATTTTGCAGACAATCAAGATACATTGATTGCAAGTGGTAAAACAACCAAGCCAAGAGAAATCAATGGCACTCCATTTTGGGTTATCACGAATACAAATACTAATCGCAAGCGCCACATGGTTGAATTGTTAATGGAGCGTATGGGTTTCCATCATGATTTGACAGAAAAAGTGTGTGCGGCGATTTAAATTTTTGAGTTACGGCTCAAATAATAATTTGTCACAAGGAATCGTCAAATGGCTATACATCCTCGCGCTGGGCAGAAAGCTCAGCAAGAAGATTTACACAACATCCCAGCATTAGTTGCTAATTATTTTTTATTAGAACCTGATGCAACTAATCCAGATCAAAAAGTTCAGTTTGGTACCTCAGGGCACCGAGGAACGTCTGATAAAGCAACGTTTAATCAGCATCACATTTGGGCGATTGCTCAAGCTGTGGCTGATGTTCGTAAAGAGACTGGAGTAACAGGCCCACTTTTCTTAGGTAAAGACACACACGCTTTATCTGAACCTGCATTTACTTCTACCATTGAAGTGCTTGTGGCTAATGGTGTTGAAGTGATTATCCAAGAGGATAATGGCTATACACCAACGCCTGGTATATCTCATGCAATTTTAACGCATAATGTTAAATTTGATAATAAAGCAGATGGTCTCGTCATTACCCCTTCGCATAACCCTCCTCAAGATGGCGGGATCAAATATAACCCGACACATGGTGGTCCAGCGGAAGGTGAGTTAACTACGGCGATTGAAAACCAAGCCAATGCTTATATCGCGAATGAGTTAAGTGGTGTGAAGCGCATTGCGATCAATGAAGCAATGAAGTCTGATCTGGTTAAGCAAGTGGATTTAGTGAAGCCATATATTGATGACCTTAAAAACGTTATTAATATTGACGCGATTCAAAAAGCAAATCTTAAATTAGGTGTCGATCCACTTGGTGGTTCTGGTATCGAATACTGGCGTCAAATAGGTCAAGTATTTGATCTGGATTTAACTCTAGTAAGTGAAGCAATTGATCCTTCATTCCAATTTATGTCGTTAGATAAAGACGGTGTAATACGTATGGATTGTTCTTCACCTTACGCAATGGCAGGTTTGTTATCATTAAAAGATGATTACGATTTAGCGTTTGGTAATGATCCTGATTATGATCGTCATGGCATTGTTACTCCATCAGGCTTAATGAATCCAAACCATTATCTAGCCGTATGTATTGATTATTTATATCGTAATCGTCCTGATTGGAAGCCAGAGGTTGCTGTAGGTAAAACTCTAGTGTCCTCAGCGATTATTGATAAAGTCGTTGCTGATTTAGGCCGCGATCTATGCGAAGTACCGGTTGGCTTTAAATGGTTTGTTGATGGACTGTACAATGGCAGTTTAGGCTTTGGTGGTGAAGAGAGTGCAGGGGCTTCTTTCTTGCGTTTTGATGGCACACCTTGGTCAACCGATAAAGATGGTATCCTGTTATGTCTACTTGCTGCTGAAATCACAGCAATTACAGGCATGAACCCTCAAGAGTACTATAATAAACTTGCAGCTCAGCATGGCGAATCTAGCTATAACCGAATTCAAGCGGTTGCTAATAAAGCACAAAAATCAGTATTAAGTAAATTATCTCCTGAAATGGTCTCAGCAACAACACTTGCTGGTGATGAGATCACGGCTCGTTTAACGCATGCTCCAGGTAATGGTGCGGCGATTGGCGGCCTGAAAGTGACTACTGCGAATGGTTGGTTTGCTGCTCGTCCATCAGGAACAGAAGAGATCTACAAGATTTACTGTGAAAGTTTTAAAGGTGCTGAACATTTAGCATTAATTGAACAAGAAGCACAAGAAATTGTAAGCAATGTATTTAAAGACGCGGGCTTATAATTTAAACCCGTTAATTCTTTAATAAAAGCAGCGCATGTCGCTGCTTTTTTATTATTTAAAATGGACAGTAATAATGAATAATTTTCAGTTGGAACAGCTATTAAACCAAGAATTAAAACCTCAACTTATCAAAGATTACTGCCCAAATGGATTACAAATCGAAGGCAAATCTGAAGTCACAAAAATCATTACAGGTGTAACCGCTTCACAAGCATTAATTGATGTGGCTATTGAAAAAAACGCAGATGCTTTGCTCGTTCACCATGGCTATTTTTGGAAGGGTGAAAGTGAATCAATTAAAGGAATGAAGGGTAATCGTATTCGTTCTTTAATTAAAAGTGATATTAATCTATTGGCTTATCATCTTCCTTTAGATATTCACCCTATATTAGGTAACAATGCAGAATTAGCTCGTTTATTCTCTATTTCAAATGTGGAAGGATTAGAAGTGACACCTCAATCTATTGCAATGAAAGGAGAGTTTGACGTTGCGTTATCTGGTAAAGAGTTAAGTGCACGAATTCATCAAGTATTGAATAGAGCCCCTCTACATATAGCACCTGATGTTGATAAAGAGATAAAAACGGTAGCTTGGTGTTCTGGTGGTGGGCAAGATTATATTGAATTAGCTGCACAGCAAGGGATTGATGCGTTTATTTCTGGTGAAGTATCTGAAAGAACGACGTATATCGCGCGTGAATTAGGTATTCACTATTTTGCTGCTGGTCATCATGCGACCGAGCGCTATGGTGTTAAGGCTCTGGGTGAGTGGTTAGCAAAAGAACATGGCTTTGATGTGGAATTTATTGATATTGATAATCCAGTTTAAGCTATTTTAAATAGTTATTGTTATTAATTAATACGTAATAAAAAAGGTTGATGCATGAGCATCAACCTTTTTTGTTTACATGTCTAATTACGTAAACTAGTTCTATTCACGCTCATGAAGAGGCTTGAATTCACGAAGCTCTTCACCAGTGTAAAGTTGACGCGGACGGCCGATACGGTTATTTGGATCACTGTGCATTTCGCTCCAGTGTGCAATCCAACCGACAGTACGAGACAGCGCGAAGATAACAGTAAACATAGAAACCGGAATACCAATCGCTTTTAAGATAATACCAGAGTAAAAATCTACGTTTGGATACAGTTTCTTAGAGACAAAGTATTCGTCAGAAAGTGCAATACGCTCAAGTTCCATTGCTACATCCAATAATGGATCTTTAATGTTAAGCTCTTTTAGTACTTCATGACACGCTTCGCGCATTACCGTTGCACGTGGATCATAATTTTTATAAACACGGTGACCAAAGCCCATTAGGCGGAATGGGTCATCTTTGTCTTTTGCTTTTTCAACGTATTCATCAATGTTGTCAAGAGAGCCAATCTCTTCAAGCATACGTAGACAAGCTTCATTTGCGCCACCATGGGCAGGACCCCATAGAGAAGCTATGCCTGCTGCGATACACGCAAATGGATTTGCGCCAGAAGAACCCGCTAGACGAACGGTTGATGTCGATGCATTTTGTTCGTGATCAGCATGAAGTGTGAAAATTTTATCCATAGCGCGAGCGACAACAGGATTTACTTCATACTCTTCACATGGGTTTGCAAACATCATGTGTAAGAAATTTTCTGCGTACGTTAAGTCATTACGTGGATAGATAAACGGCTGACCAATAGAGTACTTATAACACATGGCAGAAAGTGTTGGCATTTTAGACAACAGTCGGAATGCTGCGATTTCACGGTGTTCATCATTACTAACGTCTAATGAATCGTGATAGAAGGCAGCTAAAGCACCTACAACACCACACATAACAGCCATTGGGTGAGCATCACGGCGGAAGCCGTGGAAGAAACTAGAAATCTGCTCATGAACCATGGTATGACGAGTAACAATATCTTTAAATGTCTCGTATTCTTCACGGCTTGGAGCTTGGCCATTTAGCAGTATATAACAGACTTCTAAATAATCGGCATTATTTGCTAATTGATCTATTGGAAAACCGCGATGTAATAAAACACCTTTATCACCATCGATATAAGTTATTTGGGACTCACAAGATGCAGTGGCAAGAAAACCAGGGTCAAAAGTAAAGTAGCCACTTGCGCCTAATTTTCGCACATCGATCACTTCAGGACCGATAGTTCCATCCATGATCGGCATGTCTACTGGGGCTTGACCTTCGATGTGAAGGGTTGCCTTTTTATCAGCCATAACATTCTCCTTTTGTTATATTTTTATATTATCCCGGATATGAGAGTGACAACTTTGTACCCATTACGCGGGCTAATGTCAATTTTTGTGCGCTTATGTGTGCACTTGTTTATATTTTTAATTAAAAAAAAGTTAATTTTCTGTGGTGTGATGTAGGTGTTATTTAACCGTTTGTAATCAGATGTTTCACATCGTATACTGCGGCTGAGTTTCTGTTCTGTCCCTTATATTATATAGGGTTAACGAGATATTCATCTACTTAAAAATAGAGTTTTATTTGTTAAATTACTCACATAAAGAGATGTTGCTCACAATGAAAGTTATTAAAATGTTAAATTTACATAGCTTTTGATAGATCAGAGGTATCTATAACAATAAAATGCTCAATGGAGCTGAGTGAGCCCCTTGTGAAAGTTAAAAAGTCTAGACCTGTCAACTTAGATCTACAAACGATCCGTTTTCCTTTAACGGCTATCGCCTCAATATTGCATCGCGTAAGTGGTGTGATTACTTTTGTTTCTATTGGAATACTACTTTGGTTGCTCAACCTATCACTTTCTTCACCTATTGGATTCGCACAAGCCGCTGATTATATCGATGGTTTTTTTGTGACGTTCATTATGTGGGGAATTCTGACTGCGCTTGCTTATCATATTGTGGTCGGTGTTCGTCATTTAATGATGGATATGGGCTATTTTGAAGAGCTTGAGTCAGGTACTCAAAGTGCTAAGGTTGCGTTTGCAATTACAGCAGTATTATCTCTTTTAGCAGGAGTATTGGTATGGTAGCTAATGTATCTTCCTTTGGTCGTAATGGCGTACACGATTTTATCTTAATTCGTGCTAGCGCGATCATTCTTACCCTATACACATTCTATATTGTTGGTTTCTGTGCCTTTGGCCCAGATCTGACGTACCTATCATGGACAAACTTCTTTGGTGGTTTGTTCACAAAAGTATTTACGATGCTAGCGTTACTTTCCATATTAATCCATGCATGGATTGGTTTATGGCAAGTACTTACTGATTACATTAAACCTATGCTGTTGCGTGCTCTGCTTCAATTAGGTTTGGTGAGTGTTCTTTTGGGATATTTCTTTTCTGGTTTAGTTATAGTGTGGGGTGTGTAGTGAGTATTGCTGTTAGAGAATTTGACACCGTAGTGATCGGTGCTGGTGGTGCGGGTATGCGAGCCGCACTGCAAATTTCAGAGCAAGGCTTATCATGTGCCTTGTTATCAAAAGTATTTCCAACTCGCTCTCATACAGTATCTGCTCAAGGTGGTATTACCGTCGCTCTTGGTAATGCGCATGAAGATCATTGGGAACAGCATATGTACGATACCGTAAAAGGGTCTGATTATATTGGTGACCAAGATGCGATTGAGTACATGTGTAAAAATGGGCCTGAATCGGTTATCGAATTAGAAAAAATGGGTTTACCGTTTTCTCGTTTTGATGATGGCACAATTTATCAACGTCCATTTGGTGGTCAATCTAAGAATTTTGGTGGTGAACAAGCAGCACGAACCGCTGCAGCAGCAGACCGTACCGGTCATGCTTTGCTTCATACCTTATACCAACAAAATATTAAGCATAAAACGACCATCTTTTCTGAGTGGTATGCGCTTGATTTAGTTAAAAATGAAGACGGTGCAATTTTAGGTTGTACGGCACTTTGTATGGAAACCGGCGAAGTTTGTTACTTTAAATCGAAAGCAACCATCCTTGCTACAGGTGGTGCTGGTCGTATTTATGCGTCAACAACCAATGCACACATCAATACTGGTGATGGTGTTGGTATGGCTATTCGTGCTGGTGTTCCAATGCAAGATATTGAAATGTGGCAATTCCACCCAACGGGTATCGCAGGAGCCGGTGTTCTTGTAACGGAAGGTTGCCGTGGCGAAGGTGGTTACCTACTGAACAAAGATGGTGAGCGCTTTATGGAGCGCTACGCTCCAAATGCCAAAGACCTAGCAGGCCGTGATGTTGTTGCTCGTTCAATGATGGTCGAAATCCGTGAAGGCCGTGGTTGTGATGGTCCTTGGGGTCCTCATATCAAGCTTAAATTGGATCACCTAGGTAAAGAAACGCTTGAATCTCGTCTGCCTGGTGTGTGTGAGTTGTCTCGTACCTTTGCTCATGTAGATCCAGTAAAAGAACCAATTCCTGTGATCCCTACTTGTCATTACATGATGGGTGGTGTGCCAACACAAGTGTCTGGTCAAGCAATTAAGCAAGATGACGCAGGTGCAGATGTTGAAATCCAAGGCTTATTTGCTTGTGGTGAGATTGCCTCAGTGTCAGTACATGGTGCTAACCGCTTAGGTGGTAACTCTCTACTTGATTTAGTGGTATTTGGTCGTGCAACAGGGCTTCATTTAGGTGAAACACTGAAGAAGCAAGCCGAAGCTAAGCCTGCTACTGATGCTGATATTGAAGCTTCTCTTGAGCGTTACAATCGTTGGGAAAACAGTACGGGTGGTGAAGATCCAGTTCAAATCCGTAAAGATTTACAACAATGTATGCAAAACAACTTCTCGGTATTCCGCGAAGGTGATGCAATGGCAAAAGGCCTTGAAGAGCTTAAAGTGATCCGTGAACGCCTTAAAAATGCTTACCTTGCTGATAAATCAACAGAATTCAACACACAACGTATTGAATGTCTAGAGTTAGAAAATTTGATGGAAACCGCATTTGCAACGGCGGTCGCTGCAAACTTCCGAACAGAGAGCCGTGGAGCTCATGCTCGTTTTGACTTCCCTGACCGTGATGATGCGAATTGGTTATGCCACTCAGTATATAACCCTGAGACAGAGTCGATGACTAAGCGTGGTGTGAACATGGAGCCAATCCATCGTGAAGCATTCCCACCTAAAGCACGTACGTACTAAGAGAGGGCAGAAAGATGAAATTGAATTTTTCAATCTATCGTTACAATCCAGACGTAGATAATGCCCCTCACATGAAGGCGTATACGTTAGAAGTAAAAGAAGGTTCTGATATGATGGTGTTAGATGCACTTATCTTATTGAAAGAACAAGATCCTACACTATCTTTCCGTCGCTCATGTCGTGAAGGCGTATGTGGTTCTGATGGTTTAAATATGAACGGTAAAAATGGATTGGCTTGTATCACTCCATTATCAGAGCTAATAGGTAAAGGCGATCTTGTTATTCGTCCATTACCTGGTCTGCCTGTCGTTCGAGATTTGATCGTCGATATGGCACAATTCTATGAAAATTATGAGAAGGTAAAACCTTTCTTAATCAGTGATGGTGCAACTCCTCCTTCAAGAGAGAACCTGCAATCTCCAGAAGAACGCGAGCACTTAGATGGGCTGTATGAGTGCATTATGTGTGCGTGTTGTACGACATCGTGCCCATCATTCTGGTGGAACCCTGATAAATTCATTGGACCTGCTGGCCTACTTGCCGCTTATCGTTGGTTAATTGATAGCCGTGATACCGCGACAAATGAACGTTTATCTAATTTAGATGATGCTTTCAGTGTTTTTCGTTGCCATGGCATAATGAATTGTGTAAGTGTATGTCCTAAGGGGTTAAATCCAACAAAAGCAATTGGTCATATAAAGACAATGCTATTGAAAAGAGCGGTATAACCTATATCACCTCAACTGATATGCAGAACTAATGTGTATTAGTTGAGTCTTATAAGCCCGGCACAAAAGACCGGGATAGACGTGAAACTACTGGATTAAGGGAAAATAATGCAGAATAGCGTGATGAAGACATGGTTTGAGTCTTCACATTTAGCTGGCGCTAATGCAACGTACGTAGAAGATCTCTACGAACTCTATCTCAGTGACCCGGAAATCGTTAGCGATGAATGGAGAGAAGTTTTTGATACGCTTCCAGTCGAAAATACTGGCGCATCAGAGCAAGCTCATTCCCCTGTACGAGATTATTTCCGTCGTCTTGCGAAAGAAACAAAGCAAGTTAGTGCTCAAGTTAATGATCCAGATGTAGATGCTAAACAAGTAAGAGTATTGCAGTTAATCAATGCATACCGTTTTCGTGGTCACCAAAATGCAAATTTAGACCCATTAGCACTGCAACAGCATGAATATGTTGCTGAATTAGAACCTTCTTTTCATAATTTAAATGACGAAGATTTTTCAGAAACATTTAACGTTGGTTCTTTTGCTTCAGGGCAAGAAACAATGAAACTGTCTGATTTGTATAACGCATTACGTGGCACTTATTGTGGCTCTGTCGGTGCGGAATACATGCATATTACTAATACAGAAGAAAAGCGTTGGATCCAACAGCGTTTAGAATCTGTAGCGGGTAATCCTGTTTTTACTGCACAAGAAAAATTAACGTTCCTTGAAGAGCTAACGGCTGCCGAAGGCTTAGAGCGTTATTTAGGCGCTAAATTCCCAGGTGCGAAGCGATTCTCATTGGAAGGTGGCGATGCCATGGTTCCAATGGTAAAAGAAATTATCCGCCGTGCTGGTGAAAATGGTGGTCGCGAAGTTGTTATCGGAATGGCTCACCGTGGCCGATTGAACATGCTTATTAATGTTCTAGGGAAAAAACCGCAAGACCTCTTCGATGAATTTGCAGGTAAACATGGCGAATCATGGGGTACTGGTGATGTTAAATACCACCAAGGCTTCTCTTCAGATTTTGCTACCTCTGGTGGTAATGTTCACTTAGCCCTTGCGTTTAACCCGTCTCACCTTGAAATTGTTAACCCAGTTGTTATTGGTTCTGTTCGAGCTCGACAAGACCGTTTAAATGATTCTGCGGGTAATAAAGTTATTCCTATTACTATCCATGGTGATTCTGCAATTGCGGGTCAAGGTGTTGTAGCTGAAACATTCAATATGTCTCAGGCTCGTGCATTCCATGTAGGTGGTACGATTCGTATCGTTATTAATAACCAAGTTGGTTTTACGACATCGAATCCAAAAGATATGCGTTCAACGCAGTATTGTACTGATATTGCTAAAATGGTTCAGGCTCCGATTTTCCATGTGAATGCGGATGATCCTGAAGCCGTTGCTTTCGTTACTCGTATTGCTTTGGATTACAGAAATGAATTCAAACGTGATGTCGTGATTGATTTAGTTTGTTACCGCCGCCATGGTCATAACGAAGCTGATGAACCAAATGCAACGCAGCCATTGATGTATCAAAAAATCAAGAAGCACCCAACGCCTCGTAAGCTATATGCTGATACATTGATTGAACGTCAAGATCTTGAATTGGAAACAGCAACTCAATTAATTAATGAGTATCGTGATGCACTTGATCATGGTGAAGTTGTAGTAAAAGAGTGGCGTCCTATGCAATTGCATAACGTTGACTGGACTCCATTTCTTGGCCATGACTGGAATATTGAATGGGACAGCAAATTCGATAAAACTCGTTTAGTTGAGCTTGGTCAGCGTGTTTGTCAGTATCCAGAGAGTCATAAATTACACAGTCGTGTAAATAAGATGTGTAATGACCGTATTTCTATGGTCGCTGGTGAAAAAGCCATTGATTGGGGTATGGCTGAAACATTAGCTTATGCAACATTGGTTGACGAAGGTCAGCGAATCCGTATTACTGGACAAGATTCAGGCCGCGGTACTTTCTTTCACCGTCATGCTGTTCTTCATAATCAATCTGATGCAAGTACTTACGTACCATTAGCAAATATTCATGATAAACAAGGCCCATTTGAAGTGCATGATTCTGTACTATCAGAAGCGGCAGTACTTGCTTTTGAATATGGCTATGCAACAGCAGAACCAAGCGGCTTAACTATTTGGGAAGCACAATTTGGTGATTTTGCTAACTGTGCACAAGTAGTTATTGACCAATTTATCTCATCAGGAGAACAAAAGTGGGGCCGTATGTGTGGTCTAACTATGTTGCTACCTCATGGTTATGAAGGCCAAGGTCCTGAGCATTCATCAGCAAGACTGGAACGATTTTTACAAATGTGTGCTGAACAAAACATGCAAGTGGTGGTTCCATCGACCCCTGCACAGGTTTACCACATGTTGCGTCGTCAAGTTGTACGCCCAATGCGTCGTCCTCTGATTGTTATGTCGCCGAAATCACTATTACGTCATCCTCTGTGTATTTCATCATTAGAAGAGTTAGCGGAAGGAAACTTCCAAGCAGCAATTCCTGAAATTGATGACTTAGATCCTACACAAGTGAAACGTGTCGTATTTTGTTCAGGTAAAGTTTATTTTGATCTATTAGAGCAACGCCGCACTAATGAACAAAATGACATTGCAATTGTTCGTATTGAGCAGCTCTACCCATTCCCGAAAGAAGACGTAGAAGCGGCAATTGCACAATACACGAATGTTGAAGATTACGTTTGGTGTCAAGAAGAGCCACAGAACCAAGGCGCTTGGTATTCAAGCCAGCATAACTTCCGTTCGGCACTACCAAGCAATGCAATCTTAAATTATGCAGGACGTCCGGCGTCTGCCTCTCCGGCAGTTGGCTATATGTCAGTGCACGTGAAACAACAAAAAGCGTTAGTTGAAGACGCTCTGACCCTAAATAAGAACTAGAAAGTATAGGAAAACGGATATGACAATCGAAATTCTGGTTCCAGATTTACCCGAATCTGTAGCAGACGCTACTGTAGCAACATGGCATAAAAAACCTGGTGATGCAGTTGAGCGTGATGAAATACTTGTAGACATTGAAACGGATAAAGTTGTTCTTGAAGTGCCAGCGCCTGAAGCTGGTGTATTAGAGGCAATTTTAGAAGAAGACGGTGCAACGGTTCTTTCTAAGCAATTACTTGCACGCCTTAAGCCGGGTGCAGTTGTTGGAGAACCAACGAAAGACGTAACAAATGATACTCAACCTTCACCTGATAAGCGCCATACCGCTTCTTTATCTGAAGAGAGTAATGATGCGTTAAGCCCTGCAGTACGTCGCCTATTGGGTGAGCATGATATTGCTTCTTCTGATGTGAAAGGGACTGGTGTTGGTGGTCGTATTACTCGTGAAGATGTAGATGCCCACGTTGCAGCATTAAAAGCGGCACCAAAAGTAGAAACAGCAGCGGAAGTGCCAGCAGAAGCGTTAGCACATCGCAGTCAAAAACGCGTGCCAATGACGCGTCTTCGTAAAACAGTAGCAAGACGTCTTTTAGAAGCGAAAAACAACACAGCAATGCTAACAACGTTTAATGAAGTTAACATGAAGCCAATCATGGAACTTCGTAAGCAATATCAAGAGCAGTTTGAAAAGCGTCACGGTACACGCTTAGGCTTCATGTCTTTCTATGTGAAAGCGGTAACTGAAGCTCTTAAGCGTTACCCTGAAGTGAATGCATCAATTGATGGTGATGATATTGTTTATCATAACTATTTTGATATCAGCATGGCGGTATCTACACCGCGTGGTTTGGTAACTCCAGTACTAAAAGACTGTGATGCACTTGGCTTTGCTGATATAGAGAAAGGCATCAAAGAGCTTGCAATCAAAGGTCGTGACGGAAAGTTAGCGGTTGAAGATTTGATTGGTGGTAACTTTACTATCACAAATGGTGGTGTATTTGGTTCGCTTATGTCGACACCAATTATTAACCCACCACAAGCAGCAATTTTAGGCATGCATAAAATCCAAGACCGTCCAATGGCGGTTAACGGAAAGGTAGAAATACTGCCAATGATGTATCTTGCTTTATCTTATGACCACCGTTTAATCGATGGTCGTGAATCAGTAGGTTTCCTAGTAACGATTAAAGAGTTACTTGAAGATCCTGCTCGCTTACTACTAGACGTTTAATCGTAAACCTCTCGTAATAAACAAAGGCTACTATGCTCACGGTAGCCTCTTATTCAACTTCATTATTGGATAAAAATAGAAAGATGCCTTAGAGCGTCTTAGGACATTAAAAATTCCCATTAAAGGGAATAACTAAAATGGATAGAACATAATGAACCTACATGAATATCAAGCAAAGCAACTCTTTGCAGAATACGGCCTTCCTGTACCTGAAGGTTATGCTTGTGATACCGCTCAAGAGGCTTTTGAAGCTGCTGGACGTATTAGCACAGCGAAAAAAGTTGTAAAGTGTCAAGTCCATGCCGGTGGCCGTGGTAAAGCGGGCGGTGTTGAACTGCATGATACAAAAGAAGGTGTTAAAGAATTCGCACAAAAGTGGTTAGGTAAAAATCTAGTGACTTTCCAAACGGATGCTAACGGCCAACCAGTAACTAAAGTCTTGGTTGAAGAAGCATCAAACATTGCAAACGAATTATACTTAGGTGCGGTTGTTGACCGTGCGACTCAACGTATTGTATTCATGGCATCAACTGAAGGTGGTGTGGATATCGAGAAGATTGCTGAAGAAACGCCAGAGTTAATTCACCAAGCGGCGATTGACCCATTAGTTGGTCCTCAAGCTTTCCAAGGTCGTGAGTTAGCATTTAAACTTGGCCTTGAAGGCGATCAAATTAAGCAATTTGTTAAGATCTTTTTGGGTCTTGGCAATATGTTTGCTGAGTACGACTTAGCTCTACTGGAAATTAACCCTCTTGTTGTGACAGCAGAAGGCAATCTTCTATGTCTAGATGGTAAAATAAACATTGATTCAAACGCAATGTACCGTCAACCAAAACTGCGTGAAATGCATGATCCATCTCAAGAAGATGAGCGCGAAGCGCATGCTGCACAGTGGGAACTAAACTATGTTGCCCTAGATGGAAGCATTGGTTGTATGGTTAATGGTGCTGGTCTTGCTATGGGCACAATGGACATCGTAAATCTACACGGTGGTCAACCTGCTAACTTCCTTGATGTTGGCGGCGGTGCGACAAAAGAGCGTGTCACTGAAGCGTTCAAAATCATTCTATCAGACAGCAATGTTAAAGCCGTTCTAGTAAACATCTTTGGTGGTATTGTACGTTGTGACCTAATTGCAGATGGCATCATTGGTGCTGTTGAAGAAGTGGGTGTAAAAGTTCCTGTTGTTGTTCGCCTTGAAGGTAACAACGCACCACTTGGTTCACAAAAACTGGCTGAAAGTGGCCTAAATATCATTGCGGCTACTTCATTAACTGAAGCGGCTGAAAAAGTTGTTGCTGCTGCGGAGGGCAAATAATGTCTGTACTAATTAATAAAGATACAAAAGTTATCTGCCAAGGTTTCACTGGTGGCCAAGGAACATTCCACTCAGAGCAAGCAATTGATTACGGAACAAAAATGGTTGGTGGTGTATCACCAGGCAAAGGCGGTCAAGTTCATTTAGGCCTTCCTGTATTTAATACCGTTCGTGATGCAGTTGAAGCAACTGGCGCAACCGCTTCTGTTATTTATGTACCAGCACCTTTCTGTAAAGATGCAATTCTTGAAGCAATCGATGCAGGCATTAAGCTTATCGTAACGATTACAGAAGGCATTCCAACACTTGATCTTCTTGACGTTAAAGTTCGTCTAGATGCTGAAGGCGTAGTAATGATTGGTCCTAACTGTCCGGGTGTGATCACTCCTGATGAATGTAAGATTGGTATCATGCCTGGTCACATTCATAAGAAAGGTAAAGTTGGTATCGTATCTCGTTCAGGTACGCTGACTTATGAAGCCGTTAAGCAAACAACAGATGAAGGCTTTGGCCAATCAACGTGTGTTGGTATCGGTGGTGATCCAATTCCTGGTTCAAACTTTATCGATATCTTAAAACTGTTCCAAGAAGATCCAGAAACAGAAGCCATTGTAATGATTGGTGAGATCGGTGGAACAGCGGAAGAAGAAGCGGCTGAGTTTATTAAGCACAATGTAACAAAGCCTGTTGTCTCTTATATTGCAGGTGTTACGGCTCCTCCAGGTAAGCGTATGGGTCATGCTGGTGCGATTATCTCTGGTGGTAAAGGTACTGCTGAAGATAAGTTTACAGCCCTTGAAGCCGCAGGTGTTAAAACCGTTAAGAGCCTTGCTGATATAGGTAAAGGTTTACGAGAAGTGACTGGTTGGTAATGATTTAAACCAATACATGAATAGAGTAAAAGCCATTTATAGAAATATGAATGGCTTTTTTGTATTTGCAACGATTGAAAATATTTTCTTACATATAGATAGGCAGGAAAAAGTATAGGCAATAATCAATCCTTTGATAAGATTCTCCGCTTTTCTTTCTAAGGACATATCTAATAGAACTCAAAGAATGACTAGCACGATTATTAATGGTTATTTAATTTGAGAATACACATGCAACTTAATACTAAATCTAAGTATGTCATCATCTATTTGATTTTTTCTACAGCAATGTTTGGGTCTATTGTTATGGGCGCATACAATGTTAGATATACATTAGAAACAAATAACGTAACAAGGTTAGAAAACTTATTAACAAATGCTAAAAATACGATTTCAACCTTAGAGCAAAAAGTAGTTTCTGGCGAGTTAGATGAGATTAAAGCAAAAAAATTAGCTAGTGAGTTAATGCAAAGCTATGCATATTCAGATAATGAGTATATCTGGATGACGGATGAAAACTTGGTTTTCTTAGCTGCACCCTTAGACCCGCAAATTATTGGTAAGTCGTTTGAAAGTATAGTTAGTCCTGAAGCAAAGAGTCATATTCTAAGTAACCTTACTGTTGCTGGACAGGTGATTACTTATTCTTGGTTTACGACTCGAGAAAGAATTACAACAGAAGTTAAATCTATAGCAGTAAAAACTAAACATTGGAATTGGTATTTAGGCAGCGGTGTTCAAGAGAAAAAAGTAAATGATACCTTCCGTTCATTTCTTATTGAAGGCTTAACTATTGGCTTTATTGTTAACCTATTTATTGGTTTTGTTATGTTTTTTGCCGTACGGAAATATAATAAAACGCTAGGCAATGAACCTGACATTATTTTAAATGTGGTTGATCGTATTTCTCGTGGCGATTTAACACATATTAATGATACAAGCTTTAATCATGTTGGTATCTATGGGCGAATTCTTGACATGGCAAGAAATATTAAAGAATTAGTGACAGATATTAATCAATTAACTCTTGAGCTAAGTGAGTCATCACACCACCTATCGTCATCTGCTCATACAATGAATATAAGTATGAAAGCTCAAACTGAACAACTTGGACAAGCGGCAGTTGCAACAGATCAAGTGGTTGTTAGTATTGATGAAGTAACAAAAAGTGCGATTCAAGCAACGAATTCAGCTTTGGAAGTAAACAGTACGTCTGCGCATTGTATTGACACCATTGGTCACATGAATTGCGATATGCAAACCTTAGCGCTTAATATTAAAGATGTTGCGAAGGTTATTGGTAATTTACAAATCAAAACAGAAAATATAGGTAGTATTTTAGATGTGATCCGTAGCATTGCTGATCAAACAAATTTATTAGCTTTAAATGCAGCGATTGAAGCGGCAAGAGCCGGTGAAAGTGGTAGAGGCTTTGCCGTTGTTGCAGATGAAGTTCGATTATTAGCGAGTAGAACTCAAGATAGTACGACTCAAATATCTAATATGATTATCGAGCTGCAAGATGAAGCAATAAAGTCAGTTACCTTGATGCAAAGTAATTCGGATGATGCTCATCAAATTGCAGAGCAGACGATTACCACTCAAAATACAGTGAGTTCTATTTTTGAATCTGTTGCTATTATACAAACAATGAACAGTCAAATCTCCGCGTCGACAGAAGAGCAATTAGTCGCTACATCTAGTGTTAACCAACTCATTACAGAGATTAATATTTTTGCGAATGAGAACGCGTCAGATGTTGATGCAACGGAAAGACAGTCAGAGAGATTAGGTTTGATGGCCGATAACTTAACTGCGATAGTGAATCGATTTAAGCTTTAAGTTAACGATAGATAAAGCAATACTACGATATGCAGTATTGCTTTACTTTATCACTCTAATTATGTGCTTTCTTTAGCTGACTTAGCATAAAGATAGCAGCACCAGAAACAACCACAGAAGGGCCAGCTGGAGTATCGTAGTGCCATGAAAGAGCTAAACCTGCAATAACAGCGATACAACCAAAAATTGAAGACAAAAGCACCATTTGTTCTGGTGAACGAGAAAAGCGTCTTGCGGTTGCTGCAGGAATGATCAGTAATGAAGTAATGATCAATGCCCCAACAAACTTCATCGAAATAGCAATAACTAGCCCAACCATTAGCATTAAGACTAAACGCATTAAATCTACATTTACGCCCTCAACTTGAGCCAATTCTTCACTAATTGTTGATGACAGTAGTGGCCTCCATACGATGTATATCAAGCCTAAAACAATCATGACGCCAGTATAAATATACATTAAGTCATCATAAGTAACGGCAAGTAAATCACCAAACAAATAAGACATTAAATCGACTCGGACATTATCTAAAAAGCTGACAGCAACCAAGCCTAGCGATAGCGAACTGTGAGCTAAAATTCCGAGTAAGGTATCTGTTGCGACTAAACGCTGTTTTTGTAGCGTTACGAGCAGTAATGCTATTGCCACACAACACACAATTAAAGCTAAATTTAAGTTAATATCGAACAGAAATCCAAGAGACAACCCTAACAAAGAAGCGTGAGCCAGAGTGTCACCAAAATACGCCATTTTTCGCCATACAACGAAAGAACCGAGAGGCCCTGCAAGTAATGCAATGCCTAATCCAGCTAAAAGAGCCGGAAGTAAAAACTCAATCATGATGATGCCTTTTTATTTTTATTGCAGCACGAACCGCCACTCGGTTCACCAGATAAGTCATGGTCATGGCGATGGTCATGATGATAAAACGCTAATTGTTGATCTCGTTGCTGACCAAATAATGCAATATATTTTGGGTGTTGAGATATGGATGCAGGGGCACCAGAACAACAAATGTGATGCTGTAGACAAATCACTTCATCTGTTTTTGCCATTACAAGATGCAGATCATGAGAAACCATAAATACAGCACAATTGAAACGATGGCGAATAGATTCAATTAACGTATATAAACTGATTTGACCTTGAATATCGACACCTTGAGCAGGTTCATCAAGAACGAGTAAATCAGGGCGTTGCAATAGAGCTCTAGCAAGAAGCACTCGTTGTGATTCACCACCAGATAATTTATGCATATTTGATTTCAGCAAATGCTCAGCTTCAACTAATTTCAAAGCATCAAGATGTTCCTGCTGACTGTATTTTCCAGCTAATTTTAAAAAACCTTGTACCGTTAACGGAAGAGAGTCATTTAAATGTAACTTTTGCGGTACGTAGCCAATTCGTAATTTTCTTTCTCTTTTAATTTGACCGCTGGTTGGTTTTTGTAATCCGAGGATTGCTTTTACTAATGTGGATTTACCTGCACCATTAGGGCCAATCAGAGTAATAATCTTATTTGGTTCAATCGATAATGAAATATTATCGAGAACATGGCGGCCATCGAAGACCACACAGACATCTTGTAAAGTGAGTAAAGGAGTCATTTTTAAATAAGAGTCGTTTGCAATTAGTAAGTGTTATAATGTAACATTTTAGAAATCCAATCGCCATCACATTTTTTAAGAGAAGCAAATGAATAAAAAAACTCAATTTATCGTCTTATGTTTATGCTCCCTTTTCGGGATTCAAGCCCAAGCAATGACGGTCTTATCTTCAGTGAAACCAATTCATTTAATCGTACAAGAGCTTACGGATGGTGTCTCTGATTCGACCTATTTAGTCCCACAAAGTGCGTCTCCTCATGATTATGCATTACGTCCTTCTGATATTAAGAAAGTAAAAAAAGCAGATATGATCATCTGGTATGGAAATGACTTAGAACCTTTTTTAAGTAAAATATTAGAAGACCAAAAAAATGTCATCACCATAAGTCAGTTTAGTTCGGTCGATTTTTATCATTTTGATGAGCATGGGCATGATGATCATGCAGAAGAGGCGGGGCATCACCATAATACAGACCCGCATTTTTGGTTAGGTCCAAAGGAAGCATTAGGCGTCGCAAAAGAGATAACCGTACAGCTGATTAAAAAGGATCCATTGAATAAAGAGCAATATCAGTCTAATCTTGCCGTGTTTGAAAATAAGTTAACACAGGCAGTGAAGACGATTTCAGACCAATTAAAGCCTGTGCAAGATAAGGGATATTTTGTATTCCATGATGCATATGGCTATTTTGAACGTTATTTTGAAATGAATAACTTGGGGCACTTTACGGTGAGTCCGGATAGAAAACCGGGTGCAAAAACTTTGATTAATATAAAAAAATCACTTTTAAATCAGCAAGCGGTATGTGTTTTTTCTGAGCCTCAATTTGAGCCAGCAATTGTGACAACAATTACAAGAGGCACAGGGGTACATAAAGGTGAATTAGACCCTTTAGCTATACAGCAGAATGATGAAGAGGGTGCTTATTTTATATTTTTATCAACCATCAGTAATGAGTTATCACGTTGTCTAAGTCAATAAAATATAAAGAAATTATCGCAGCTAAAGTAGGTACATTATCCAAAAGACATAAATTTATGTTGTTGTCTTTATTTCTATTTACGTGTGGTATTTTCATTTGGAATCCAACACATAGTTTGCATACGTCATCTTCTGCTCAAAACAGGAATGAAGTTTCTCTATCGAGTGAAAATCTTCAAACATTAGCCGATCAAAATAGTGAACCTGTTGGAACTATTTTTGAACCTAATGATCCTGAATTTAATGCACCAAAGGATGAATTAGATCAGCAGCTAGATGCTAAGGATATTCTTCATTCACACACTGTTGCTTCTGGTGAGACATTAGGTGCTATTTTTAATCAATATGCACTGCCGATGTCAGACATGTATTCATTGCTTGATGTGAATAAATCGGCTGCGAATATGCGGGTGGGTGTTGGTCTTGAGTGGCAACAAGATGAAGATGGAAAATTAACAGAGCTTAAAATTCATCGAAATATTAAAAATACAGATGTGTATTCTTGGGTTGATGATAAATATAAATTCAGCCAGCTAGAGGAAAAAGGTGAAATTAAACCTGTTTTCCTTTCAGGAAGAGTATCGAGTAATTTTTATAATTCAGCGCGTTCTTCAGGATTAACGCCGGGTCAAATCCAGACATTGGCAAAGCAACTACAATGGAAGTTTGATTTTGGTAAAGAAGCGCGTAAAGGTGATAAATTTGCAGTAGAAATTGATAAAGAATTTATTGATGGCAAATCAGTATCATCTGGTGAAGTTAAAGCGGTTCTTTATGAAAATGGTAATAGAGACATTACTTTAATTAAGCATACTGATGATCATTATTATGATGTTCAAGGTCGTAGTTTAAACCGTGCTTTAGAGCGTTTTCCTACACACCAACGTTTCAGAATTAGTTCTCCATTTGATCCTTATCGAAAGCACCCAATAACAGGGCGTATTTCACCACATAATGGAACTGATTTTGCAGCACCAGTTGGCACTTCTGTTTATGCAACAGGTGATGGTGTGGTTGTTCGAGCATTACATCATCCTCTTGCTGGTAATTATGTAATTATCAAGCATGGGCGAGAATATATGACTCGTTACTTACATTTGAGTAAGATTTTGGTTAAAAAAGGCCAAAAAGTGTCAATGGGAGATAAGATTGCTTTAAGCGGAAATACGGGTCGTTCAACAGGGCCTCATTTACATTACGAATTGATCAAAAATGGTCGAGCCGTTAATTCAATGAAGGTTCCTTTACCTCAAGCATCGCCAGTAAAAGAGTCGGAGCTAGCTCATTTTAAGCAACAAGCTAAATTAACAATTGAGGCGTTAAGAGATCAAATTTAAACTTGATTATTAACGTCTGCCTAAGCCCTTTTTATTGTAGATAATAAAAAGGGCTTTTTTCTTTTATTTCATCTCTTATTATATTTTTTGTTCGTTGCTATATAGACTGAGTTTTTCTATCATGTTGATACTTTTTCTCTTTTTATACTAAGGCGAGTAGATGTTTCATTTTAGAATACTTATTTTAAGTATCTTCCTTTCATTTTCTACTTACACTTATTCCTTATCCGATAATACTATTTTTTACCCAATGCCTATTCATGCTGATGGACAGTATATTACAGCACAGCAGCTATTTTTACGTAATGATGGTGCTCTTTGGATGTACGATATTTATGGACAAGTGCACCTATTTGATGGCTCTAATATATTTACTATTGGAAATAAATCAGATAAAGAACTACCAAAGAAAATTTCATTTCTTGATGATAAATTCTGGTTCATTAGGGACGGACAGATTAAATCGTGGTCTAACGTAGGCGGTTTTAACGTCGAATATATATTACCCAAAGAAACAGACCTCATTAATATAAATCAAAGTTCAGGGATGTTTTGGGGAAGTAATACTGAACAATTTTTTATTTATGAACCAAAAAATCATTCTTTTTATACTGCTAATATAAATGAAGCAAATACCAGTGCAATTCATGATGAGATAGAAATTACTAGTGCTATTTATGTTGATAACCGTTGGGTCGTGTCTTCTTCTGAAGGGCTTTTTGAATTTGATATAACGACAGAAAGCTTTACGCCATTATATCTTGGTCAATATATAGATGCGATTTTTTATTCTAAAGAAACAGATCAAATAATTTTAGGGACGCATGACAGTATTTGGCTAACTAAGCTAAATGGCAATCAATTAGACGTACATCATAAAATAGAAAATGTTCTGACCTTATTGTCTTTTGCTGAAACAGAACATTCTTTCTGGTTGGGGACGGAACATGGCTTGTATCAATGGGGTTTAGAAGATCAAAAATTAGAGTATTTTGAATCAGTTGTAAGAGATGATTATTCACTTGAAGGAAATAAGATTTATGCCTTATTAGCAGATAATAATGATGGTATATGGGTTTCAACTGATAATGGCGTGAGTTACTACTCTGACGGAAATCGTTTATTTTCACGTATCAAATATAAAGAGGCAAATGGTAGTTTAGATATACATGAAATATCAGCGGTGTTACAGACGTTTGGTGGAAATTCATGGATAGGAACGTCTTCTGGTTTATTCCAATTAAATAGCGTTGATTTAACCTCAGATCTGGTTGAGGTTATGCCTTATAGCGTAAACGATCTTGCTAGTGATCAGCGCTTTATATGGGTAGCAACAACATCTGGAATTTATAAAGTAGAGAATGAGTCGAACAAGGTCAATAAGATCGCTGGACTCGAATCAGTAGCAAAAGAAAGCATTGAACATATATTAATGGACCGTTCTGGAACATTATGGTTTTCAAGCAATAAAGGGCTGTATAAATATGATTCCGGTACAGATACATTAAGTTATTTAGGTTTTTCTTGGGCGTTAGAACAGAAATATTCAACAAAAATAACGCACATTTATGAACATGAAAATGGACAAATATCGATTGGAACTAATAGGGGATTATATCGATATGAAAATGGCGCTTTAACCTTTGATTATGCATACATAAGATCGGGCAGTATTCTTGATATAGTTGATACCGAATATGGAGACTCTTGGATTGTAAGTAATTACGGCTTACAGATAAGTGACTCAAAAGGCAGTAGGAAAGACGTTGTTTTACCTGCTGAATATACAACACCTCATTGTGTTATATCTACAAGTCATGGGGTATGGTTATCATCAAGTAAAGGGCTATCTTTATATACACATCAAGGCCGATTAACAAAGCACTTTGGCAGTCAAAGGGGGCTAATTAATAATGAATTACTAACTGATTTATGCTCTATTTCTGATGATGGGACCATGATGTTTGTAAGTAAGGACGGATTGTTTTTTACGAATGAGCAAGAATTAATAGAATATCAAATTACCAAACCATATGCGGTTATTGGCCAAATCACAGTAGATCACAAGACGGTTGGTTCTGGTTCAGAAAAAAGCCTAAAAGAGCCAGTTCCTTACGGCGCAAACATTTCATTTTTGTTTGGTATTCTCCCTGAATTTCAAAATAAATCATTATCTTATCAATTGGTAGGTTTAAATGATGAATCATGGCGATTCTTTAATGGGCGTTCATTAACATTTGATTCTTTGCAACCTGGTCGGTACATATTACGTATCAAACCTCGTAATAATGGCCAAAGAAGCAGTAATGTCACGGAGTTTTTATTTTATGTTGAAGTTCCTTGGTTTTTTTCTCCATGGTTTGTTTTGATATTGTGTAGCTTTGCTATTTTGATCATTCTTGCGGTGTATTCTTGGCGTTCAAAAGAAATTAAAAAAAGTAATGAAAAGCTTAAGAAGAGTGTCGAAATTAAAACACAGCAATTAAGAAATCAAGGTAAGGTTTTAGTCTCGAGTAATCGTCAATTACAAAAGTTACTGACAGTAAGGCAACATGTGATATCTGAAATGGCAGAACAAGCACAACAGCCGATAAGAGATATTCAGCATAATTTACAAAAGAAAGGGTCATTAACTAATCTATCATTAGCAAATCAATGTGAATATAGTCTGACTCTATTAAAGCAATTAACTCATATTGAACCGCTTGTAATGCACCAAAAAAACAATCGAATTAATCAGGTATTATCTACTTTATTAAGGGCAGCAGTGAAAGGGTGGGAAGCTGAATACCATTTCAAAGGTGTCAATATTAATTTAGAAGATGATTCTAAAAATTGTTCTATTTTTGTTCAGCCTTTACTTATTGATGCCATTTTTAATAATGTACTTTTGGATTTATTAAAAAGAAGTAAATTTGGTGAGCAAGTAGTTATAAAAACTGATAGTGACGAAGCGAGAGTAACTATCTGTTTTATTAGTGATGGTGAAAGTATTATAGAGAGTGATCTTGATAATCTAAACAGAGTCGATTTAACCCAAACGGTTGAGGTCATTCACCATGCTTTGGGGCTTTCTTCTGTTAAGCAACTAACAATACAAAATGGAGGGCATTTCGATATAAAAAGAAATACGTTAAATAATAATGAGCTTGTATTGTCATGGCCGATAGCTATGGATAATCAGAATGATAAAGTTCCATTGGCTAAATTTGGCGATCATATAAATGATGACGCCTATTTACATCAACGTTGGTTAATTGGTGTTTATAAAATAGTGGAAGATACCTATCACGATCCAGCCTTTGGTACGAGTGCTGCGGCAAAAGCATTATTTATTTCAGAAAGAAACTTTCAAAGAAAATTTAAGCAATTAACACAGCGTTCATTCATGGAATATTTAATTGAAGTTAAATTAGAAAAAGCGTGTGAATTATTGATTTCAGGTCATAAAGTAGCAGATGTTGCTTTTGAATCTGGTTTTAATGACCCATCTTATTTTAGTAAGCGATTTAAGCGTCACTATGGGTTGTCACCAACTCAATTTGTAAGTGAAAATGAAGATAAAGAAAGTGATGAATTGTAGTTACTAAGAAGAGAGGAAAAAAAAAAGATCGTGACGTAGCCGGGGGGACTACGTCACGGGTGTCAATGACACCTTCGCTTGCTGCCGAGGTAAGAAGATTACTCTTATTACCTCTATTAGAATAAAAGATTAAGAGGTCTCCCTCTCGATGAAATAACTATACCGTTACCATTCTTATTTCACATATCAAAATAACGACAAAGTATTAGTACAAAAGCGACATTTCGTAAGTTTTACATTAAGTTGTTGATATTTGTTGTTTTTTTTATGGTTTGTCGCTTTTGTATTACTCCCTTATTATTTTGACGTCAATTTTAACGTTTCATTAATTGACGTGATTGACGTTAGTTTGGAATGAGTCTCACAGAAAGTTTTTTCATTAAAATCTCTTCTATCGAAAGAGTTTTGTCAATTTACTGACAAAAATTGATTTAGCGCAAGATAAAAGTAACAGTTAGTTATAAAATGAAACGAAATAATAATGATTCTCACTATCGTGGAGCTTTTAATGAACTTAGCGCAATTAGAAAGCGGCCAAAAAGCCGTTGTAACAGATATGTCTCTATTACCAACAGATACAAGAAAAAAGTTGATGGTAATGGGAATGCTTCCTCATACTGAAATATCTATATTGCGTAAAGCTCCAATGGGTGACCCATTACAAATTAGTGTAAGAGGGACTTCTCTTGCTATTCGTAAAAATCTAGCTGAACAAATTACAGTTAAGGAGTTATAGATGCAGTATCACGTATTAACTGTAGGTAATCCAAACAGTGGTAAAACAACTTTATTCAATGGGCTTACTGGCGCGAAACAACAAGTCGGTAACTGGGCTGGTGTAACCGTTGAGAAAAAAACAGGCCGTTATACTTGTTCGGGTGATGAGTTCTTATTAACCGATTTACCCGGTATCTATGCACTAGACAGTGGTAATGATGTAAATAGCCTTGATGAAACGATCGCGTCTCGTGCAGTATTAACACACGATGCTGATGTGATAATTAATGTTGTTGATGCATCGTGTTTAGAACGCAGTTTATACATGACATTGCAGTTGCGTGAGTTGGGTCGACCAATGATCGTAGTTTTAAATAAAATGGATGTATTAAAACGCCAACGACAAGTTCTCGATATTAAAGGATTAGAGAAAAAGTTAGGTTGTCCGGTACTCGCGCTTTCGGCTAATAACAATGGTCAAGTCCATAAGTTTAAAGAGAAGCTACATAAGTCTATTGCTCAAGGCATAAAAATGGTTCCGCTTGAGTTGACGTATGGTGAGAAAGTAGAGGCGGCAATAAAAGAAGCGTCATCATTATTTACAAGTGATTATGCATCAAGTCGTTCATTGGCAATTCGTGCATTAGAAAATGACGCATTAGTCCTAAATACATTGGAAGCAGATAAACGTAATTTAATTGCAAATATCGCGAATGTATTAACGACGCAAGTAGAAGCTGATTTTCATATTGCGGATTGTCGATACACATTTTTACATCAATTATGTCAGCAATTACGTCGCCAAGAAGGCGGTTTAAGCCACAGTGTTAGTGAGAAAATTGACCGTGTAATTTTGAATAAATGGATCGGTATTCCTTTCTTTTTCTTTGTCATGTACCTGATGTTTATGTTCTCTATTAACATTGGTAGTGCATTTATTGATTTCTTTGATATTGGTGTTGGTGCATTACTGGTTGATGGCAGCCATTATTTATTAGATGGTCATTTGCCTGTTTGGTTAGTTACACTTATCGCTGATGGTGTCGGTGGTGGTATTCAAACCGTTGCGACATTTATTCCAGTGATCGGTTGCTTATATTTATTCTTATCTTTACTTGAAAGCTCTGGCTATATGGCTCGTGCCGCTTTTGTGCTTGATAAAGTAATGCAGAAGATTGGTTTACCAGGTAAAGCGTTTGTTCCTTTGGTTCTAGGCTTTGGTTGTAACGTTCCTGCTATCATGGCAACTCGTACGCTAGAGCAAGAGCGTGAACGTAAATTGGCAGCATCAATGGCGCCATTTATGTCATGTGGTGCACGTCTTCCTGTTTATGCTCTATTTGCTGCGGCTTTCTTTCCTGAAAATGGTCAGAACGTAGTCTTTGGTTTGTACTTCCTTGGTATTTTAGCTGCGGTATTTACAGGTTTATTGCTCAAACACACTATTTATCCGGGTCGTAGTGATACGTTTATCATGGAAATTCCAGATTATGAATTTCCAACAATGCGTAACATCATGATTAAAACCTGGCAAAAGCTGAAGCGCTTTGTTCTTGGTGCAGGTAAAACGATTGTTGTTGTTGTAACTATTTTAAGCTTTTTTAACTCATTGGGTATGGATGGTTCATTTGGTAACGAAGACAGTGAAAACTCTGTGTTATCAAAAGCAGCTCAAATCGTGACTCCAGTATTAGCACCAATTGGTATCCAAGAAGATAACTGGCCAGCAACGGTAGGTATTATTACCGGTATTTTTGCTAAAGAAGCCGTTGTCGGTACATTAAACAGCTTATATTCAGATCCTGCTGATGAAGGTGCTGAGTTTGATTTAATGGCAAGCCTTGAAGAAGCGGTGATGTCTATTCCTGATAACCTATCAGGCTTAAGTTATTCAGATCCTCTAGGTGTAGAAGTCGGTGACTTAACGGACTCTAATGCTGTTGCTGAAGATCAGGGTGTTGCTGATTCAATCTTTGGTAATCTACAAGCTCACTTTGTAACAAGTGCAAGCGCAATGGCTTACTTAATATTTATCTTGCTATATACACCGTGTGTTGCTGCTATGGGAGCCTATATGCGTGAGTTTGGTCGCCAGTACTCTTACTTTATTGCGGGTTGGACGATGTTATTAGCTTACGTATCAGCTACGCTGTACTACCAAATTGCAAACTTCTCTAATGCTCCAATGACAAGCAGCATGTGGATTGCGATTTCGCTAATCGCAATGGCAGTGACTTATCTTGCCTTGAAACACAAGAGCAAAGAAGTAGAGCAACAAGAGGCAGCCTTAGTATGATTTTAACAGAGCTTAAACAGTACATTGATGAACAAGGTCGAGTTGAACGTATTACTTTAGCTAAGAAGTTCAGTATGAGTGAAGATGGTGTCGATGCAATGCTTGAGCTCTGGGTGAAAAAAGGGAAGTTAACTCGTGAGCTTATTGGGTGTGATAAGACTCAGTGCTGCCAAGAAGCAGAACGTGTCTGGTATCGCCCTGTATACAAAGATGAGTTAATGACCACTTACATACGATAGTCGCTTAACTTAGATTAAAGTGATAAATAAAAGCGAGATCCAATTGGTTCTCGTTTTTTTATGGGCGAAAGGGGGCTAGGGATGAGAATTTAGGGACTAGTCACTATCTTATAAGCACAAAAAAAGACACGCAATTTGCATCGCGTGTCTTTCTATTCTCGTTAACTAAACTCTATAACTAGAGCATTAAATTAGTTAATTACTTTTTCAGCTTTCTCTGCTTCTTCAGCTTGAGATGCTTGGATAGCCGTTAGAGCTACTGTGTAAACGATATCGTCTACTAGAGCGCCACGAGACAAGTCATTTACAGGCTTGCGCATACCTTGAAGCATTGGACCGATAGACACTAGGTCAGCAGAACGTTGAACGGCTTTGTATGTTGTGTTACCAGTGTTTAGGTCTGGGAATACAAATACAGTCGCTTTACCCGCAACAGGAGAGTTAGGTGCTTTAGAAGCAGCTACGTTTTCCATGATTGCAGCATCGTACTGAAGAGGACCATCGATCATTAGATCAGGACGTTTTGCTTGAGCAAGTTTTGTTGCTTCACGTACTTTATCAACGTCTGCGCCTTTACCAGATTCACCAGTAGAGTAAGAGATCATTGCAACGCGAGGGTCGATACCAAATGCCGCTGCAGAGTCAGCAGATTGGATAGCGATTTCAGCAAGTTGTTCAGCTGTTGGATCAGGGTTGATCGCACAGTCACCGTATACAAGAACTTGATCAGGCAGAAGCATGAAGAAGATTGAAGATACGATAGAAGCATCAGGAGCTGTTTTGATGATTTGGAATGGAGGAACAATCGTGTTTGCTGTGGTATGAACCGCACCAGAAACAAGACCATCAACTTCACCCGCTTCAAGCATCATAGTACCAAGGAATACAGAATCTTGTAGTTTCTCACGAGCCACAACTTCAGTCATGCCTTTCGCGCCACGTAGCTCAACTAAACGAGCAACGTAGTTTTCACGTACAGATTCAGAATCGATGATCTCAACGCCAGCACCAAGTTCAACACCTTGTTGCGCTGCAACACGACGGATTTCTTCAGGGTTACCAAGAAGAACACAAGTCGCGATACCACGCTCAGCACAGATAGCCGCAGCTTTAACTGTACGAGGCTCATCACCTTCAGGAAGAACGATACGTTTAGCCGCTTTACGAGCAAATTCAGTTAACTGGTAACGGAATGCTGGTGGGCTTAGACGACGGATGCCTTCAGTACCTTCAGATAAAGAATCAATCCAAGGGCCATCAATGTGGCTAGCAACGTGTTCGTTAACAAACTCAATACGCTCTTTATCATCTGCAGGAACTTCAAGGCTGAAGCTTTGTAGATTTAGAGAAGTCTGCCAAGTGTTACCTTGAGCTGTGAAGATTGGAAGACCAGCATCTAGTGCAGGCTTACAAAGTTCAGCGATTGATTGAGGGATCTCGTAACCACCAGTTAGTAAGATTGCACCGATTTCAACGCCGTTCATTGCAGCAAGACATGCAGCAACGATAACGTCAGGACGGTCAGCAGAAGTTACTAATAAAGAACCTGGTTTGAAATGCTCAATCATGTGCGGTAAAGAACGTGCACAGAAAGTGATGCTCTTAATACGACGAGTCGAGATTTCACCTTCGTTGATGATTTCAGCATTAAGGTGCTTAGCCATATCGATAGCACGCGTAGCGATTAGATCGATTTTCCAAGGCACACAACCAAGAACACGAATAGGGCTAGAGTTGAAGATTTGCATTACTTCAAGATTAGTCTTAGTCGTAGCATCTGCATCATCAAAGATTTCAGATAGGTCAGGGCGAGTACGGCCCGCTTCATCAACAGGTGCGTTTAGCTTGTTGATGATAACGCCAGCGATTTGTTTGTTCTTAGTGCCGCCGAAGTTAGAACATGCTACTTCGATACGCTCTTTAAGTTGAGAAGGATTATCTGTACCAGGAGTAGCTACAAACACAATCTCAGCGCCCAGAGTTTTTGCAATTTCACCATTTAATTGGTTAGCAAATGGGTGCTTACGAGTAGGAACAAGACCTTCGATAAGCGTCACATCAGTGTCTTCACTGATAGACTTATAACGAGCAACGATTTCTTCTAAAAGAACATCAGTTTGATCGTTACGTAGAAGTTCTTCTGCACGAGAAACTGTAGTAGGTTCTGCTGCTTTAATATCGCTACTGCTAGTCACAATTGAAGTAGTTAGATCAGGTTGATCACCACCGTGACGAGGTTGAGAGATAGGTTTGTAAAAAGAAACGCTTACGCCTTTACGTTCCATAGAACGTAAAACACCCAAACTTGCGCTAGTTAGACCAACACCAGCACTGATTGGAACAAGCATAATAGTACGAGACATGGAAGATTCCTCTACACTATTGGGGCAAGAGACTTTAAATTTTTAAAGTCACAGAAAGAAAAAAGGCTAACCTAATGGCTAGCCTCTTAGGAGATATTATAGACCAGTAAGTTTCGCTGTGTCTTCTGCGATAACTAGCTCTTCGTTAGTAGAGATAACCATTGCAGGGATGCGGCTGTTTGCTGTAGTGATAGTACCTTCACCACCGAAACGCGCTTTAAGGTTAGCTTCGCCATCAACTTCGATACCGAAGATGCCTAGACGGTTAAGAACCATTTCACGGATTGGAGCAGAGTTTTCACCGATGCCGCCAGTGAAAGTGATTGCGTCTAGACGACCTTCTAGCGTTGCTGTGTAACCTGCAACGTATTTAGCTAGACGGTGACAGAATACATCCATTGCACGAGTTGCTTCTTCTTTCTCGCCGTAGTTGTCTTCAACGAAACGACAGTCAGAAGTCACTTGAGTAAGACCTTGTAGGCCAGACTCTTTAGTTAGCATGTTGTTGATTGCTTCAACAGAGTAACCTAGTGCGTCATGTAGGTGGAAAATGATAGCAGGATCGATATCGCCACAACGTGTACCCATTACTAGGCCTTCAAGAGGAGTAAGACCCATAGAAGTATCTACAGATTGACCGTTCTTGATTGCACATACAGATGCGCCGTTACCTAGGTGACAGTTGATGATGTTAACTTCTTCAACAGGCTTGTTTAATAGACCAGCTACTTCACGAGTGATGAATAGGTGAGAAGTACCGTGCATACCGTAACGACGAATACCGTGATCTGTGTATAGGTTGTATGGTAGAGCGTATAGGTAAGACTCTTCAGGCATTGTTTGGTGGAATGCAGTATCAAACACAGCAACGTTTTTAAGTTCAGGGAAGTTGTGTTTAGCCGCTTCGATACCAGTGATGTGAGCTGGGTTATGAAGAGGTGCAAAAGTTGCAGCGTCTTGAATACCTTTAAGCACTTCGTCAGTAATAAGAGCTGATGAAGTGAATTGCTCACCACCGTGTACGATACGGTGACCGATTGCGCCTAGGTTAGCTTTAAGCTCTGGCTTAGAAGCAAGAATAGAATCAACCATAAACGATAGAGCTTCTTCGTGAGCTGCACCTTCGCCTAGTTGAGCTTCGTGCTTGCCATCAAGTTTCCACTTGATACGAGCTTCAGGAAGACCAAGACACTCAGCAAGACCAGTTAAGTGCTCTGCACCAGATTCTGCGTCGATAACCGCAAACTTAAGAGAAGAACTACCGCAGTTTAAAACTAAAACCAGCTTAGACATGTATAAATACCTATTTATTCATCAGTAATTAAAGTTATATCGTAATGACATAACATGACAAATGTAGTCGTTTAATTGATAAAAACCACATTTGTACAAAAAAATTGGCTATCCTTAGAAAGAGCATTACAGCAGTCCTTGCCGATTTATCCTTTTTTAGCTTATAGTAGAACTACAGCAAAAAATAAATCAGCACATAGGATAACGATTGTGCGCTAAGATAACAAAAATATTTTAAGATAATATTAATTCTAATCAAGTTTATTCTGTGTTTTTTTGAATATTTAAACTTTTGTTTAGAAATTAAGGGGGCAATATGAGTGAAAGCGGTTTTCTATTCCGATTTCGAGATGGCCAAGCCTACATGGACACGTGGCCAGAGCGAAAAGAGTTAGCTCCAATGTTCCCAGAGCAACGAGTGATTAAAGCCACTAAGTTTGCAGTTAAGGTTATGCCAGCCGTTGCTGTTATCAGTGTGCTGACTCAAATGGCGTTTAATAACACCGCGGGTTTACCTCAAGCGATTATCATTGCATTATTTGCGTTAAGCATGCCACTGCAGGGATTTTGGTGGTTAGGCAATCGAGCGAATACGGTATTACCACCAGCACTTGCAAACTGGTATCGAGAGCTTTATCAGAAAATTATTGAAACAGGGGCTGCATTAGAGCCAATGAAGAGTCAACCTCGCTACAAAGAGCTGGCTAACATTTTAAATAAAGCGTTTAAACAGTTGGATAAATCCGCGTTAGAACGTTGGTTTTAATAATTTGTAACACAAATTCGTCATAATAAAAAAGGAGCTAAAATTAGCTCCTTTTTTGATCTTTATTTTTCACTATACTGAATAAACAAGTATTCAGTATAGTGAAATAGGCATTACATACGCTCTAGCGTTTCAATACCTAATAAATCTAGACCTTGCTTGATTGTCTTAGCGGTTAATGCCGCTAGTTTCAAGCGGCTTTGCTTAACAGTTTCGTCTTCATTGTTAAGAATAGGGCACGCTTCGTAGAAACTAGAGAATTGTCCAGCAAGTTCAAATAGGTAAGCACACATTAAGTGAGGTTGACCTTCACTTGCTACTGCTTGAACTGCTTCTTCAAATTGCATTAACTTAGAAACAAGTGCTTTTTCTTTTTCGTCAGTGATCTTAACTTCACCAGTTAACTCATCCATAGACAAGCCAGCTTTGCTGAAGATAGAAGCAACACGAGTGTAAGCATATTGCATGTAAGGCGCTGTGTTGCCCTCAAATGCAAGCATGTTGTCCCAATCGAAGATGTAATCGGTCGTGCGGTGCTTAGAAAGATCAGAGTATTTAACCGCAGCCATTGCAACAGTTGTCGCAATCTTCGCTTTTTCTTCAGCAGATAGGTCTTTGTTTTTCTCTTCGATTAGTGCTGTTGCACGTTGCTCTGCTTCATCAAGAAGATCAGCAAGACGAACCGTACCACCTGCACGAGTTTTAAATGGACGACCATCTTTACCTAGCATCATACCAAACGCGTGGTGCTCTAAAGATACGCTTTCAGGAACATAGCCCGCTTTACGAACAATAGTCCACGCTTGCATTAGATGTTGGTGTTGACGTGAATCGATGAAGTAAAGAACACGATCAGCATTCAGTTCTTCGAAACGGTATTTAGCACAAGCGATGTCAGTAGTTGTGTAAAGGAAGCCACCATCACGTTTTTGAACGATAACGCCCATAGGCTCGCCATCTTTGTTCTTATATTCGTCAAGGTAAACCACTTGAGCACCATCACTTTCAACCGCTAGACCTTGTTTTTGAAGATCAGCAACGATTGGAGCAAGCATGCTGTTGTACATGCTTTCGCCCATTACGTTATCACGAGTCAGTGACACGTTTAGACGATCATAGTTGCGTTGGTTTTGAACCATAGTAACGTCAACAAGCTTCTTCCACATCTCTGCGCAGAACTCATCACCGCCTTGAAGTTTAACAACGTAACCACGTGCAGTTACTGCAAACTCTTCGTCTTCGTCATACAGTTTTTTAGATTCACGGTAGAAACCTTCAAGATCAGACAGTTCCATAGAAACTTCGCCTTTCTCTTTTTGGATGCGCTCAAGGTTTGCGATAAGCATACCAAATTGAGTACCCCAGTCACCGATGTGGTTAGCACGAGTCACGTTGTGACCTAAAAACTCAAGAGTACGAACAACAGCATCACCGATGATAGTTGAACGTAAGTGACCAACGTGCATCTCTTTTGCAACGTTTGGCGCAGAGTAATCGGCAACGATGTTTTGTTGTTTTTCTTTAGCAACACCTAAGCGCTCATCAGCTAATGCTGCTTCAGCTTGTTTTGCTAGAAATTCTTCAGACAAGAAAATATTGATAAAGCCAGGGCCTGCAATTTCAGTTTTGCTAGCGATGCCATCAAGATCTAAAACATCCAGTACTTTCTGAGCAAATTCTCGAGGGTTAGTACCTAGTCGCTTAGCTACGCCCATTACGCCGTTAGCTTGGTAGTCACCAAATTGAGCTTTTGCAGATTGACGAACTGCGGCAGGGCTGCCTGCTGGTGCGCCGGCTGCTTCTAAGGCTTGAGATACTTTGTCGTTAATAAGTGATTGAATATTCAAAGAGTTATCCTTCATATCGCTGTTAAACAGGAATGCTGTTGCATGGAAAGCAAAATAGTCGCTAATAATAGCAATAAAACAGGGGATATTTAATAGTTTCTGCTATTTTTTCTTAAGACGCTAAACATCAAGTAAAGAGGTTGATACAATTCGGTTTCTCTTTTTTACCGTTAGGTTGCCTTCATGTCATCGTTATTATTAAAACAACAACAATTAGAGCCCCAGCAGTTAATTAATGCGTTACCTGTGTTTATGGATAGAATTCAAAGTTTACTTGATGTGTTGGGATTAGATCTTACTGACTATCAAGCGGATCATATTGCATTACGAATTAATGATCGCGGTGTGGCTGAAGCAGCTCATCAAGCGTGGTTACAACAAGCTGAAGAATGGTCAAATAATGAGATTAATGGCCGCCCAATTATTGCTCTAGGCTTTAATCAACCTATCGAGATGAGTGGTTGGTCTATTGAATGTTTAGAGTTGCCCTATCCTGGTGAAAAAAGTTATCCGCAGCAAGGTTGGGAACATGTAGAGTGGGTCATCCCATGCGATGTTAATTCTCAAGAAGCGTTTCTGGAATATGTATTTAAAACGTTTCCAATGTTAGAAGAGAAGTGGGAGAGCTTGGCGTCTTTAGGCGTTAAAGTAAAACAGAGCTGTCCATCGGGTGATGCAGAGCGAATTGCAAATTATACCGTTGCTTTTAAATATCAAGGGGTATGTATTAAGTTGCACCCACATAGCTTAAAAGCGGTTATCGAGAGTGAGCAGGCATAAGGCTTGATATCTCAATAATATAAAAGGCACCCAATGTAGAATTTGGATGCCTTTTTTAGGTATTTATCTATATGAAGATTTACTTCGTTAACGGTTTACATAATTCAGCAACCACTTTTAAACGGCGTTCAGGCTCTGCCACAAATGGATTCTCTTCATCCCACGCATAACCGGCCAAAATAGCACAGATCATTTGTTTAATTTTAGGGTTTGAATCCTCATGGAAGATAACATCTTGAAATGTTCCTTCGTACCAGCCTTCCACATAGCAACGGAACGTATTTACGCCCTTCATTAGTTTGTCAGAGTAATCAACCTGCCAATCAACCTCTTCTTGGTTAAATTGTTTAATCAAGGCCTCAGCAACCAACTCTGCCGATTTCATCGCAATGGTTACGCCAGAAGAAAATACAGGATCAAGAAATTCACCAGCATTACCTAAAAGTGCAAAGTTACGATCAAACAGCTTGGTGACATTGGCTGAATATCCCATGATCTCACCACATGGGTTTGGGTACTCGGCATTGATAAGTAATTGCTTGAGGTTCTTATCCTCAGTTGCCAACTGCTTTAATGCTTCGAGATTATCGCTAGAGTAATCTGCAAAAAACTCAGGTTCGCCAACCACACCAAAAGAACAGGTTCCATTACTGAATGGGATTAGCCAGTACCACACTTGCGTGTTGATTGGATGGACAGAAATAAGGATTTTATCTCTGTCATAACCTTCACTAATAATATTATCATTAAGGTGAGTAAAAATGGCTTTTCGTGGTGGTAAACAAGAAGGTTCTTCTAGGTTTAACAATCTTGGTAATACACGACCGAATCCACTCGCGTCCAAGATAAAATCTGCTTCAACTTGATAAGGGTTGCCTTGAGTATCTAATACAGAAAGGAGCGCTTTAGGTTGAGAAACATCAACATCAGTAATTTCATGTTGGTAACGAATTTCTACCCCTTGCTCTTGAGCACTGTCAGCAAGTACTTTATCAAAGTTGCCACGCTGAACTTGGTAAGTTGTTCCAGCACCCTCTGAAAATTTATTCGTAAAATCAAATGAAGTAAACATACCATCAAAATGAAAAGCAGCGCCATCTTTATACTGAAAACACGCCTTTTCTACTGCCTCAAGCATTCCAGCTTTTTTAATTGATTCCATACAGGCAGGAAGCAAACTCTCACCAATTGAAAAGCGAGGAAAGGTCGATTTCTCCAAGATTATGCAATCAATATTGTGTTTTTTTAATAACGCAGCAGCAATCGAACCCGACGGACCGGCACCAATAATAGCAACCTGAGTTGATTCTACGTTGATTGATTGTTTTGATAGCACAAGTGGCTCCTATTTAGCTCTAAGCTCAAGCAGCGTATGACCTAAACCAATATTATTAGTTTGTTCAGCAACCGCAAAGCCAGCTTCTTCAATAATTTCTAAGAAATCGCTGCAACGATAGAAACGGCTGTTACCGTTAGCTAAACACGTGAAGTACAGTGATGTTGCATTTAGGCTGTATGACGCGGCATCGTATTTTTGCTCATCCCAAAATAGTTCAAGAATATAAACTTTTGCATCAGCAGACATAGCAGCGCGTACACGTTTTAAAATACTTAAAATTTCCATTGGCGAGAAGCAATCTAAAAATTGGCTCATCCACCACACATCAGCGCCTTGAGGTAAGGGCAGTGTTTTATCCAGCATGTTGGTTGGATGACCACTAATACGATCAGCAAAGCCTTGTTGCTCTGCATTTATTAGTGCCATTTCGATCTGTTGTGGCAAATCAATAATCGTGACATTCACATCTTGATCGTATTTACAGCACTGCAGCGCCCATTTACCAGTGTTACCACCAATATCAAAAAGACGCTTAGGTTTTTTGCTTAATACTTTTTCTAATAAAATAGGGAATGAACGGTCAGAATAGAAATGATCAAACTTAAACCAGCTCTCTTTTGCTTTTTCTGGCAGTCGAGATAAGCCTTCATAAATAGTCGGCCAATCACCCAGTTCTTTCAAACCCGCAGGGGTGCCTTCTTGAATTGATTCTGTTAAGTGCATCATTGCTGCATAACAAACATCAGCAGTGAAATCTAAATTCGCATTAGTCATGCCATCGTGTAATAAAAAATGCCCAAGATTAGCAAGTACGTAATTTGGCTCGTCCCATGTCACAATATGTGCGCTCAGTGCCATATCAAGAAGAACTTTAACGCCATATTCAGAAACGCCAGTCTCTTGAGATAATTGAACGGCATCTAAGCCTTGATCATTTGCTTTATCTAGCGCGGCAAGAATACCAAGATCTCTGAGAGTACGAGCGGTTTGAAAAACGATAGGGGCAAAAGAGAGTTTCTGTGCTTCTGTTTTTGCTTCTAGTGCATTAAAAGGGTCATTTTTATATTGAGTCACGAAATTAGCCATATTATAAGAAGATGAAAATGATCATATCAGCGGTTGTGAGTGAAACTTTGTTCAAAAGCAAGAAACCACTGATATTTACTAAAGATCAATAGATTAGTCTATGATATTGGAAACGGTATTATCTTTGAATTCGACTTTAAACGTATTAAATCTATTCTTCCAATATAGCCATTCACTGTTATTTAAGTCAGGTGTCTTATGCTCTGGTGGGAAGCCGATCGCATATTTTACACCTTCCTTAGTCATTCCTTTTTTCACAACACCGTCTTTAATTCCTTGCTGATCTAACGTACTGAGTGTTTTAATTTTTGAGCTATTACATTCAGTGCCAAAATAATTACTTAGATATTTTGAAAAATCAGGAGAAGACTTATGCTTCGTCAAAGTATATTGCTTATCTGTACTGCTAATTTTAAAGGTTAAATTTTTATTAGTTACATCAACAATATTAACTTGAGTACAAAGTGGGATTAAACCATCTTGTTGAAAATTAACGGAATAAAGCTTCATTCTTTTTTCATCAGGGTGGAGGTTAACCAAGGTATAAACGGGTTTATTGGTTTGAAATAAATCTTCACCTGTTACTTTGTCGGTAAGGGGAATTACACTTGCACAGCCGGATAATATAAGAACGCTAGCGGAGAGTAAAAGTGGTTTGTAAAATGACATGTTTAGTCCCTTATCATCTGTTTTTATATTTATTTACCGTATGGATTGTCGCATTTGTATTTGCGCCAAGTCACTGAATTCATATATCCTATACGAGTAGGGTAACAAATTGTAATGTTTTTACTACTAGATGGATATCATGGCATACGCAAATTTTAATATTATCGATTGGCACGCAATTTCTGCTGGAATAGCTACCAAAGCGGCTTGGCTACAGTGGCAAGAAACTAATTTCACTTGGCCTGAGGGAGAAAAAGCCCCTGTCGATAAAATTCCAGCGATGGCTCGCAGAAGAATGAGCTCATTAAGTAAATTAGCAGTGCAAACAGCCTTAATGTTAATTGAAGAGCAAGAGGTTAATTATCTTGTATTTGCAAGCCGTCATGGTGAATTAACAAGAACCAGTGCCTTATTAGAAGATGTATTAACAGGGAATGATGCTTCCCCAATGGCATTTTCACAGTCAGTGCATAATACCGCCGCAGGGCTATTTACCATTACAGCCAAACAAGCCCTTCCTGTGACCTCAATTGCGGCAGGCGAGAATACATTTCACTCTGCATTAATAGAAGCCTCTGTTTATTTAAATGAAAATCCGACCCATAACGTATTAGTGATTGATTTTGATGAACCACTCTCCTCACATTATGAACAATTTGAAACTGAGACATATCAAGGTTATGCGTTAGGTGTAATATTAAGCGCAGGCGAAGAAATTCGGCTTGAGTGGAACAATAAACCATCAATCAGTTCTGAAGTTTTACCTCATGGGTTGCAATGTATTGCTAACTTAGTAGGATCACAATCTCACTGGAAAGTAGATAGCAAATCAACGCAATGGACATGGACTTATAATAAATAGAATGACGGTATTTTCACGGATAGATAAATATTGGCGAATAGTAGCAACAGGGCTTTGCTTCTCTCTTTTTGGCATTGGCGCGCTGTGTTTAACGTTTATTATTTTTCCTACGCTTACGTTTACCGCAAAAAATGCGCAACAACGAGAAATGCGTGTGCAATTAATTATTCAACGTAGCTTTTTATTGTTTTGTAAAACGATGCATTACAGCCGAGCTATTCGTTATCAATTTGATGGTGCTGAGCTATTAAAAGAGGATAAAAGTTGCTTAATTATCGCGAACCATCCTAGCTTGATTGATTATGTTTTAATTGCTTCACAATTACCGCAATGTGACTGCATTGTAAAAGCGGCCTTATGGCATAATCCGTTTATTCGCGGAATAGTGAGGGCTGCGGGTTATATTCCGAACCGTGAACCAGAAGCATTTCTAGAAGAGTGTTCAGATAAGTTAAATTCAGGAAATGTATTATTAGTTTTCCCTGAAGGAACACGGACAACACCTGGTATTAAATCTAAACTCCAGCGTGGCGCGGCACAAATAGCCGTTCGTAGTGAAAGTGATTTACGCATTATTCATGTCACGGTAACGCCAAGCTTCTTAACTAAAGAAGCCAAATGGTATCAAGTTCCAGATGTTAGACCGTTCTTTCATATACAAGTGAAAGATAAGGTAGCGATAACGCCATACATTGAAGACGCTGATTCGTCATCATCGGCGGCTCGAAACGTAAATCGATTTTTAGATACAGCTTTGTATCCGCAAAATGAATTTAAATCATCAAAAGAAAATAAGTAGGTTATTGATGGAAGTATTACACAACGAAATTAAGCAATTAATTATTGAAGCGCTTAACCTAGAAGATATCTCAGTTGATGATATTGAAACGGATGCACCATTGTTTGGTGATGGATTAGGTTTAGATTCTATTGATGCTTTAGAATTAGGTTTGGCAATTAAGAAAAAGTACAACCTTGTATTGGATGCTGACGATACGCAAACTCGTGAACATTTTGCGTCAGTGGCAAACTTGGCTACTTATATTACTGAAAATAAAGCGTAAGAGAGTAAGTCATGACAGATGTAAATAGAGAACAAGTATTAGAGCAAGTAACGGCAGCATTGGTTGAGTTATTTGAGATTGATGAAGCTGATATTACCCTTGATGCTAAATTGTATACCGATCTTGATTTAGACAGTATTGATGCCGTTGATTTAGTTGTTCACTTACAAAAAGTAACAGGTAAAAAAATCAAACCAGAAGAATTTAAAGAAGTTCGCACTGTTGAAGACGTTGTTAACTCTGTCGCTGCCCTTCTAAAATAATGCGTTGGCTGACGGTATTGTCAGCCATTGCACTGCTTACTTATCCGCTGGCGGTTTACTACGGTCTCCATTTTGGTGGGGTTACGACAGTAGCAGGCGTGCTAGCGGTGTTGTTTGTAGTGCGAATGGTCGGAGGCAAACAGGTTCCAATTCAAGAACTTAAATACATTGCAGTGATCAGTGGAGCAGCAGGGCTCATTCTTGCAGGCTTAGGCTGGTTATTTCGATCAGAAGGGTGGTTTACGTTTTACCCTGTGATCGTTAACGTAGTGATGTTTACTGTCTTTTTTTGGACGCTATCTCAACCTCAAAGTATGATTGAACGCTTTGCTCGCCTTCAAGAACCAGATCTTCCGCCGAGTGGCGTTGCCTACACGAGAACCGTAACCAAAGTGTGGTGTGTTTTTTTTGTCATAAACGGTTCGGTTTCACTCTCTACTTGTTTTTTAGAGATGAAAGTATGGATGTTGTATAACGGTTTTATTAGCTATTTATTGATAGGGACTTTATTTGTCACTGAATGGCTAGTGCGTCAATGGATAAAGAGAAAAGAAGCATGAGCTACACAGCACTTTCCCATCTTATCAATCAAAAAGACCTAACTCATAATGTGTGTTTTGATGAGCAGCACACTTACGTGAGTTATGAGCAGTTTCAGCATGACGTGCAACGAGTGTGTGGTTATTTATCTCATCAACCAGAAAAAAAATGGGCGTTATGTTTTGACGACAGCTATCAGTTTTCCGTCTCTTTTCTTGCTTTAGCTCATGCTGGTAAGCACATTATTTTACCCGGTAATCATCAACCTGCGGCACTAACTGAATTATCTGAACATTTTGATGCCTTGTTGCATGATGACATAATACAAGTCATGCCTTGTGAACATCATTGCCATTATCAAACCATTACCGATAATGTCATAAGCGTATTATCCCCGTTAGTGTTAGGTAACATCCGCCTTACTTTATTCACCTCTGGTTCTACTGATACTCCAAAACCAATCGAAAAAACATTGCAGTTACTGAGTAACGAAATCCAGCAATTGGAGCAGTTATGGGGTGACAAGCTAGACGCGACTGAAATTTACAGTACCGTTTCTCATCAACATATTTATGGGTTGTTATTTCGAGTGCTGTGGCCATTGTGTACTGGTCGTGCGTTTAGTCGAACAAATTTTATTTACCCTGAGCAAATTTTATCTCATCAACCTGAGCATAAAAAAACACTCATTTGTAGTCCTGCATTATTAAAGCGCCTTGCTGATCATGAAGGCTACAATCGCTACCAAATGGTTTTTTCTTCAGGTGGTCCTCTCGCTATTGAAGGGGCAGAACAGAGTGAAATCAAACTCTCTTTACGTCCATTTGAAGTCTATGGAAGCACCGAAACCGGTGGGGTAGGTTATCGCCAGCAAATGGAGCCCACGTCGCTTTGGACATTCTTCCCATCTCACCAAGCTCGCTTAAATATTGAGCATTGCCTAGAGTTGTTGTCTCCTTTTATTGATGAATCATTATGGTATCCGACCAGTGATTACTGTGATTTGTTGGATAATGGACAATTCATGCTAAAAGGGCGAGTCGATAGAGTCATTAAAATTGAAGAAAAACGCCTTTCACTCACTGAAGTTGAAAAGCGTTTGATGCAGCTAGAGTGGATTGATGAAGCAGCCGTGATCCCAATGGAAGAAGTTAAACGAACCGTGTTGGGTGCGGTTATTGTTCTTTCTGATGCAGGGAACAAATCAATACAACAAGGCTCTAAAGGTAAGTTTTGGTTAAAGTTACGCTCTGAATTAAGAGAGTGGTTAGAACCTGTCGGTATTCCTCGACGCTTTAGAACGGTTAAAGAAATTCCATTGAATAGCCAAGGTAAGCGTCAAATGCACGACTTACAGCAGCTATTTAATGATGTTAATGATTAAAAGAAGTACTCATGACAAAACGTAAACCGACAATTATTTCCACTGAAATCTCGACTCTAGATGATAATCAATCTAGTGTGATTATCACTATGCACGTGGATGACGATATTCTTGATTTTTCTGGCCATTTCTTTGATCATCCACTGTTACCAGGGGTAACACAAGTTGATTGGGCTATTTATTACGGTCAACAATACTTGCAAGCACAATCGAACTTTAAAGGAATGGAAGTGCTTAAATTTCAAGAGCCAATCCTACCAAATACTCAAGTTGAACTAGAACTAAAGTGGGTTAAAGATAAAGAAAAACTCTATTTTTCGTTTAGTTCAATACATGGAGGCGGTGTAAGTAAGCACTCTTCTGGCCGTATATTATTAGGGCAATAATTATGACTACCTTCCGTCCTTGTTTTCTTATTCCTTGTTATAACCATGGAAAAACTGTCCCCGCGGTTGTTGAATCGTTATTAGCTTTTGGTTACCCAATGCTAATAGTAGACGACGGTAGCGAAATGGAAACGCAACAAATACTCATTGATATTGCAGCGAATAATAGCGATATAACGTTAATTACATTGGCTCAAAACCAAGGTAAAGGCGGGGCGGTTATCGCTGGTATTGAAGCGGCCTATCAACAAAGTTTTAGTCATGCAATTCAAATTGATGCCGATGGCCAGCATGATCTCAATGCGCTACCTAAGTTAATTAAAGAATCACAAATCCACCCTGCGGCCTTAATTTCAGGCCAACCTGTTTATGATGAAAGTGTGCCTAAATCACGCCTATATGGCCGATATGTGACTCATGTTTGGGTATGGATAGAGACGCTTTCTTTTGCGATTAAAGACAGTATGTGTGGTTTTCGTTCTTATCCAATAGGTCCAACTATTAGCGTTCTGGAACGTGCGGTCTTAGGACGTAGAATGGATTTTGATACCGAAATCATGGTTCGTATGTACTGGAATGACACGGATATCCGATTTATCAATACTCGCGTTATTTACCCAGAAGATGGCATTTCTCATTTTGATGCTTTATGGGATAACGTCAAAATTAGTTGGATGCACACGAAGCTATTTTTTGGCATGTTGCTACGGATCCGACCATTATTAAAACGAAAACCAATGCAAGATGATCATTGGTCGTCTCATGCAGAGCGTGGCACGATTTTAGGTATTCAATTCCTGCTTTGGATCTATTCAACATTTGGGCGTGGTGTTTTCTCATTATTATTAAAGCCAGTTATGGCGTATTACTACTTACGTGGTGGTCCGGTAAAACAAGCGTCTGATGATTTTATTCAACAAGTAAATGCCTATGCTAGAGTAAAAAACATTACGTTGCCTGAGAAACTATCGTCATACCGTCACTTAGTTTCATTTGGTGAAACCATGTTAGATAAATTAGCAGCATGGCGTGGTGATTTTTCTGAGAAAAACTTAATAGTGCATGGTACTGAGCATTATGAAGCGTTATCCAAACGAGAAAAAGGCATCGTAATGCTAGGTTCTCATTTGGGTAATTTAGAGTTATGTCGTGCTTTAAGTCGACGACATAAGGACCTTAAAATAAATGCACTGGTATTTACTGAGCACGCAGAGCGTTTTAATGCAGTAATGAAAACGGTTAACCCTCAATCTGATGTTAATGTGATTCAAGTCAGTAAAATGGGGCCAGATACCGCTATTTTATTACAACAAAAGATAGATGCGGGAGAGTGGATTGTCATCGTAGGAGACCGTACCTCGGTAACCAAAGAAGATCGTGTTATTTGGGCTGATTTCTTAGGAAAACCAGCGCCATTCCCACAAGGGCCATTTATGTTGGCTTCTATTTTAAAGCAGCCTGTTTATTTAATGTTTGGTCTGCGTGACGATACACAAAAAGAGTCACGTTTTGATGTGTATTTTGAACCGTTTTCAGAACAAATTATATTACCTCGTGGACAACGAGAAGAGGCTTTACAGGAAGTCGTGCAAAACTATGCTCGACGTTTAGAGCATTTTACACTGAAAGCACCATCGCAATGGTATAACTTTTTTAATTTTTGGCAGCTAACTGGAAAGAAAGATGACAACTAATTCAATTATATTTGGCAAGGGACGTCTGACGATTGAAGACGTTGTTGAAATTGCAAACGGTGCAGACGCACAACTTAATAATGCTGATGAATTCATTGCAAAAATTGACCGTGGTGTTGAATTCCTAGAACGTCTTTTAAAAGAAGAAGGCGTGATCTATGGAGTAACAACAGGGTACGGTGATTCTTGTACTGTCGCTATTCCAATGGATTTAGTGGATGAACTGCCATTACATTTAACTCGTTTTCATGGCTGTGGTTTAGGTGAAAACTTAGATGAACAACAATCTCGTGCGGTATTAGCCACTCGTTTGTGTTCTTTATCTCAAGGGGTTTCTGGCGTTACTCACGATTTGTTAAATCAAATTGTTACCCTAATTAATCACGGAATTTCACCGCGTATTCCTCAAGAAGGTTCAGTGGGCGCAAGTGGTGACTTAACACCGCTTTCTTACCTTGCAGCCACTCTTATTGGTGAGCGTGAAGTGATCTATAAAGGTGAAGTCCGCGCAACCGCTGATGTGTTTAAAGAGCTAAACATCACACCGATTAAGCTAAAACCAAAAGAAGGTTTAGCGTTAATGAATGGTACATCAGTAATGACGGCATTGGCGTGTTTAGCGTATAAACGTGCAGAATACTTAGCACAAATGGCAACGAAGATCACCGCAATGGTATCTGTTGGCATGCAAGGCAATGACTTCCATTTTGATGAAGCATTATTTGCGGTAAAACCGCACCCAGGCCAGCAACAAATTGCGTCATGGTTGCGTTCTGATTTACACAATGAAACGCCACCAAGAAACAGTGATCGTCTGCAAGACCGATACTCTTTACGTTGTGCTCCTCACGTCATTGGTGTTCTTCAAGATAGCCTACCGTTCTTACGTCAAATGATTGAGAACGAACTGAACAGCGCTAACGATAATCCAATTATTGATGGTGATAATGAGCGTGTTCTTCATGGCGGTCATTTCTATGGTGGCCATATTGCGATGGCGATGGACATGCTAAAAACGGCTGTGGCAAACATTGCGGATTTATTGGATCGTCAAATGGCACAGTTAATGGATTATAAGTTCAATAACGGCCTACCATTTAACCTAACTGGGGCAACAGGCGCACGTAAACCAATTAACCATGGCTTTAAAGCGGTTCAAATTGGTATTTCAGCGTGGACAGCAGAAGCACTCAAAGGCACGATGCCAGCAAGCGTATTCTCTCGTTCAACAGAGTGTCATAACCAAGATAAAGTGAGCATGGGAACTATAGCTTCACGTGATTGTTTGCGTGTTCTTCAGTTAACCGAACAAGTCACTTCAGCGTCTCTATTAGCAGCAACTCAAGCGTTAGTATTGCGTGAAAGACAAGGTGAACTAAGTGATAACGAACTGAGCGTTGAGTTAAAAACCATGCGTGATGCGGTATTGTCTGAGTTTGAATTTGTGAACGAAGATCGCCCACTAGAGCAAGACCTACGTAATTTTATTAATAAAATTCAACAACAACATTGGACGCTATATTAATGTCAAACACTGTGATTAATGCTGATGGATCATCTAAATTGAACGTTCTGAGTTCAGACGTGTTGATCACAACTGCTTTTCAAGATGCGGATCCAATGGGCATCATTTACCACGGAAACTATTTCCGATTTTTCGAAACCGCTCGCCACGAGATGCTAAAAAAAATCGGATATAGTTATAATGATATGGTTGACTCTGGTTATCTCTGGCCAATCATTGATGTTGGCGTGCGATACACTAAATCTATACGTTATGACCATACCATTCGAGTAGTGGCAACACTGACCGAGTGGGAAAATCGTATGCGTGTAGATTATGTTATTTATGATGCTGAATCTGGTGCCAGAATGACAAGAGGGCATACGATGCAGGTTGCTGTTGAAATGGAAAACGACGAAATGTGCTTTGTATCACCTAAAGCATTTACCGATAAAGTAGAGGCTTACCTGAATGCATAGTATCAAACGATATATCTCAACCTTGTTATTGTCATTAAGCGTCTTATTCAGTGCGAATAGTTTTGCTTTTGGTGTAAATGACTTACAGCAACAACTCGCTCAGTCAACGTTAGTGCGAGGAGACTTTCAGCAAGTTAGAACCATGCAAATGTTTAGCCAACCGCTATTAACATCAGGGTCTTTTCTGTTGGATCATGAACAAGGGTTGTTATGGCAACAAACTAAGCCATTTCCAATTACGCTGACGCTAACGCAAAATAAACTTCGTCAGTTAATAAATGGTGAAGCCCAAGTGATGAATGATACTCAAAATCCAATGGCATTCTACTTTACGCGATTATTCCTTTCGTTATTTAAGGGCGATACTGATGCGATTAAGGAAAACTTTATCTTAACGTTATCGGGTGAGAAAGAAGCATGGACGTTGTTATTAACACCAACCACATCACCGATTGATAGCGTGTTTAAATCGATCAAGATCGAAGGTGGCACTTACTTAAATCGCGTAGTGTTAAGTGAAGTTCGTGGTGACGTAACCGAAATGCTGTTTACTAAGCAGTCAACCAAACCAATTACATTAACAAAAGAAGAGTTACGTGCATTTACCTTCTAACTGGTTCAAGCTTCGACAGTTTGCTTTAAGTTGGTTATTGATAATCATAGGGTTAATCGGTCTTTTTGCTTATCAAGCTAATACAAAGGGCGTTCTCCCTGTAGAAACCAACATATTAGCGCTACTGCCTGATAATCAACAAGATAAGGTTGCCCAGCAAGCCTTTGATACCATAGCAAATACCATGAGTGATAAAGTGGTGTTCGTTGTTCGCCAAACGGAGAATGACAATAAAAAGCTTATCAATGCCGTTGATCAATTTAGTATTGCCTTAAAAGAACTGCCTTTGTTTGATTCAGTTACAGCAACAGTGAGCAAAGACCAACAGCAAGCGTGGGGACAATATTACTTTCCAGCTCGTGCTCAGCTATTAACGAAAAGACAACAGCAGCAATTAATCTCAGCACCAGAGCAACAAGTACAACAAGTATTGCAGGCACTGTATAACCCTTTCTCTGGTGTAACAGGGGTTGAATTAGAAAATGATCCATTCCTATTATTTAGGGACTACTTGTCAGGTTTAACAAAAAGCTCCGGCAATATTAAAATAGAAAATGGTTACCTCACCGCAACGGTTGATGATCATAAATACATCGTGATTACCGCCGATCTTTCAGGATCATCTTACCAACTTTCTTTACAGCAGCAATTGCCTGATTTAATAGCATTAGAGCAAAGCATACAGAAGCAATTCTCTGTTGATGTTCAGCACACTGGCGTAATTTTCTATGCTGCTCATGGCACAGAAAGTGCGAAAGGAGAGATAAGTACGATTGGACTTGGTTCTCTGATCGGTATTCTTGTTTTAGTGCTTGTTGTGTATCGAAGTGCCATGCCATTAGCGCTGGCCTTATTGTCTATAACGACAGGCTTATTCTGCGCTTATGTGTTAACTATTGCCTTGTTTGGATCGATTCATCTATTCAGTTTGGTATTTGGTGCCAGCTTGATAGGCGTCTCTATTGATTATGCTTTTCATTTCTTAACTGATCGTCTAAATGCCGGCACAAAATGGAATTCAGTTGAGGGTATAAAACAACTTTTTCCAGCAATTACTCTAGGGCTAATCACAAGCTTAATTGGTTATTTAGGTATGTTGATAGCGCCATTTCCAGGTTTACAACAATTATCGTTATTCTCAGCCATTGGATTAACTGCCGCCTACTTTACGGTCGTGTGCTGGTATCCGTTACTTGCAAGCAAACCAAGTAAATATCATGTTATTCCTGCTCAACGAGCATTAAGTCAATGGTTACTTGTATGGCAACAACCGTTGATCCGGTTGGTGGTGCCGTTAAGCTTATTAGTTGCCGCTGTATTTGGGGTAACACAAGCTAAGTACGATGATGACATTCGTCAGCTTCAAGCCTTACCACAAGCGCTTCAGCAACAAGAAAGAGAGATAAAAAGCATTACAGGCGCTGGCGGCTCTCAACAATTATTGCTAGTACGAGATAGCTCTGAAGAGGGGTTATTACAGAAATTAGAGTCAATCTCAAATGAATTAGAGCAAGGTAAGGGGTTTGGTGGTTTTCAATCCATTACCCGCTACGTGCCTTCGCAAAAAACACAGCAAGAAAATTACCAATTGGTTGATAAGTTATATAGAGATCAAGCGAGTACTTATCAAAAAGTAATACAACAAAAGCACGCTTTGTCTCAATTGCAGCCATACCATCCGCTGACCGTTGATGGTTTTTTAGCATCCCCAATCTCAGAGACAGTAGGTTTCTTGTGGCTTGGGAAAATTGATAACGTATTCGCATCGGTTATTACGTTTAATCAAGAAGTTGATAGCGCCGAGTTAAGTGAGTTTGCTCAAGATAATGGAGCCACTTATCTCAATAAAGCAGAAGAGATTTCGACCCTGTTTGCTCAATACCGCCAACGAATCACTGATCTGTTATTGATGGCTTATGCTGCGATATTTTTGCTGCTTCTGCCTCGTTATAAGCTGAAACAAGCGTTCTTAATTGTATTGCCTCCATTTATAGCGGGTTGTGCGGGGCTTTCGGTTACGGTATTAACAGGCGTACCATTAAATCTGTTCAACTTATTGGCCTTGATGTTGATACTAGGAATAGGGATTGATTACACCCTTTTCTTTGCAGAGCAGAATAAACAAAGTGACCATTCACATAAAGAGAGCACGTTACTCGCGATTTCATTATCTGCTTTAACCACGATACTTTCCTTTGGGTTATTAGCCCTAAGCGAAACTCAGGCTATTCACAGTTTTGGTATTACAGTGTTAACAGGTATTATTGTGGCTTGGTTATTAGCCCCATTAAGTCAACTACCTAAGTATAATTCACATCATAAAGGAGACAAATAATGAAGAGTCAGCCATTAACATTACGTTATTTTTGCATCTTTATTTTGTCGTTTATCGTCATGGGATGTACATCAAAACCGATTAAGCTAGCCAATCAAGTTGAGGTTGCTCAGGGTAAATTTATTACGCTTCCTCAACCGGCACAATATGGCAGTGATTTATCATTGAGCCAATTAATTTCGGTAGAGTTTCAAGGGAATAAACAGCAGTTACCAGTTCAATTGCAACTAACGGGTAATGATCTTGTTCTCGCAGGATTTGCCTCATGGGGTTCTCGATTACTGAGTTTAGATTACGATGGTTTAACACTAGATACGTATGTTATGGCAGGGCTTTCCGATACATTACCTCCACCAGAGCAAGTATTATTTAATGTCATGATCACCCTATGGCCGATGGAAGCTTGGCAGGCATCATTAGATAATATTGGTTGGACGTTGAGTGAGAGCGATAATCATAGGGTGTTGGTTGATGAATCAGGTAAAACAGTATTAGATATTCGTTATGATTCAATCACCAATAAATTTGATGGTGATATTCTCTTAACCAGCCCTCATTTAGGTTATGTCATTACAATTAAAACGTTTTCACATTCATCAGAAGCGTAAACTCAACGAATAATGGATAAATAAAATGAGTGACTTTCCTGTATATATTCATGCCTGTGGTTCGCATTCAGCATTAGGTAAAGAGATAAGTGATATTCATCAATCCCTCAGTGGAAATAAAAAATCATCAATGAGAGCTGAGGGTGGGTGGTTAAACGATGGTAAATCGACCGTTGTTGGTAAGGTTGAAGGTGAATTGCCTGCAGTACCACCGCGTTTATCTGCATTTAATACTCGAAATAATCAATTAGTGCTTTCCGCGCTACAGCAAATAGAGCCTAAAATCGAAGAGGCAAAAACAAAATACGGAGCAGATCGTATTGCGGTTGTTGTAGGGACGAGTACTTCAGGGATATCTGATGGGGAAATCGCACTGAGTGAGAAATTAAATTCAGGTATTTTCCCCGTTGATTACCACTATAGTAAGCAAGAGCTAGGAAACCCTGCGGAATTTATTGCCGATTACTTAAAAGTGTCAGGCCCAACGTATGCAATTTCAACGGCATGCTCATCAAGTGGCAGAGTGTTTTTATCCGCGAAGCGATTGTTGAAATCAGGCCTTGTTGATGCCGTTATTGTTGGTGGTACAGACTCTTTATGTAAGCTAACTCTTAATGGTTTTAATAGCCTAGAAGCGCTATCAAATGAACATTGCTTACCGTTCAGTCCTAATCGTAAAGGGATTAATATTGGCGAAGCCAGTGCGTATATGTTGTTAAGTGCAGACTCAAAAGACTCCGATAATCCAATTGCGTTACTTGGCGCGGGTGATAGCTCTGATGCTCACCATATCTCAGCGCCACAGCCAGAAGGAAAAGGGGCGATTGAATCGATGAATAAGGCTCTAAAAGATGCAGGCCTTGATGCTTCTGAGATTGGCTACATTAATGCACATGGTACAGCAACCCCGTTAAATGATGCGATGGAATCAAAAGCCGTTAATGCTGTTTTTGGTAGCGATACTCCGATCAGTTCCACTAAACCATTAACAGGGCATACTTTAGGTGCCGCTGGTATTATCGAAGCCTCTATCGCTTGGCATATTCTAACGTTTAATTTACCTTTACCAGTGCAAATTAATGATGGTGAAAAAGACAGTGAGTTAGCCGATATTAATCTTGTGACCAATCAAACCTTAGAAAAAAAAGCCATCATTAGTAATTCATTTGCTTTTGGTGGCAATAACATCAGCTTAATTTTTGGATATCAATCATGAGAACTATTCCTGATTTAATCGATCTTTTACCTCATGATATGCCTTTAGCATTAGTCGATAGGCTTATTGATGTTCAAGAATTATCTATTCACTGCCAAGTAACGATTAATGAGCAAAATATTTTCTTTAACCATGAAACAAAATCTATTCCCGCATGGATTGGTATTGAGTTTATGGCTCAAAGTATTGCTGGCTGGTCAGGCTTCCATGCATGGGAAAAAGGGAATAAACCACCAATAGGTTTCTTACTTGGCAGCCGAAAATACCAAGCAGAGTGCAGTGAATTTCAGCAAGGCGACACACTCGACATTTTTGCAGAGCAAATCTTAGAGAATAATGGCATGGCGGTATTCAGTTGTTATATTGAATGTAATGGTCAACAAATAGCGTCAAGCCAATTAAATGTATTTGTGCCAACAGAAGAAAAATTAGAAGAGCTTTTAGCTCCTAAGCAAGACAAGCAGTAGAGGGAATCATGATGAGACAAGTATTAGTGACCGGAGCCAGTAAGGGGATTGGTCGCGCAATTTCAGAACAGTTAGCAAAAGATGGTTTCTTTGTGATTGTTCACTATATGAGTGATAAAGCTGGAGCCGAACAAACATTAGCGACGATTAAAGAGAATGGCGGTTCAGGCCGATTAATTCAATTTGATATTAGTAATCGCGCACAATGTAAAGAGAAATTAGAAAACGACATCGAAGCACATGGTGCTTATTATGGTGTAGTGAGCAACGCCGGAATTACTCGTGATACTGCATTCCCAGCGATGACAGAAGAAGAGTGGGATGGCGTAATTCATACCAACCTTGATAGTTTCTACAATGTGCTTCACCCTTGTGTTATGCCGATGGTTCAGCTGCGTAAAGGCGGCCGTATTGTGACATTAGCGTCAGTCTCTGGCATTGTAGGCAACCGTGGACAAACCAACTACAGCGCGGCTAAAGCGGGTGTTATTGGTGCGACTAAATCGTTAGCGTTAGAATTAGCGAAGCGAAAAATTACCGTTAACTGTGTCGCTCCAGGTTTGATAGATACAGGTATGGTTGATGAACATGTAAAAGAACATGCATTACCACAAGTACCACTACGTCGCATGGGTGATCCAGCAGAAGTTGCAGGGCTTGTGAGTTACTTAATGTCAGATGTTGCGGGCTATGTGACTCGTCAAGTTATTTCTATTAATGGTGGTTTAGTATGATTCGTCGTGTTGTGGTTACGGGTATGTCAGGCGTGACAGCCTTAGGCAGCGATTGGGACACCGTCGGTGAAAACCTTCGTAAGTGTGAAAATGCAACGCAATATATGCCAAGCTTTGAAGTTTATGATGGCCTTAATACTAAGCTTGCTGCACCGATTAATGATTTTACATTACCAACGCATTATACCCGTAAGAAAATCCGTTCAATGGGGCGTGTTTCATTACTATCAACGGTTGCGTCAGAACAAGCATTAGAGCAAAGTGGCTTGATTGGTAATGATATACTTACCAATGGTCAAACAGGTATCGCCTTTGGTTCATCAACAGGATCTACTGATGCGGTTGGCGCGTTTGGTATCATGTTGAGTGAAAAAAGTACCAAAGCAATAACCGCAACGACTTATGTAAAAATGATGCCTCATACCGCCGCTGTAAACGTTGGGTTATTCTTTGGTTTACGTGGTCGTGTTATCCCAACAAGCAGTGCGTGTACTTCAGGTAGCCAAGCGATTGGTTACGCGTATGAAGCGATTAAACACGGTTATCAAACCGTAATGGTTGCCGGTGGTGCAGAAGAGCTTTGCCCTACTGAATCGGCTGTTTTTGATACATTGTTCGCAACGAGCTTAAAAAATGATGCGCCTAAAACATCACCAAGTCCATACGATCAAGATCGAGATGGCCTCGTTATTGGTGAAGGTGCAGGTGTATTAGTGCTTGAAGAGTATGAACATGCAAAAGCACGTGGTGCGACGATTTATGCAGAACTAATTGGCTTTGCAAGTAATTGTGATGCAGCTCATGTGACGCAACCTCAAATGGAAACCATGCAACTGTGTATGGAAATGTCACTACAAGATGCTAATTTATCTCCTGAACAAATTGGTTATGTATCAGCGCATGGAACAGCAACAGAGCGTGGAGATATTGCAGAGAGCACAGCAACAGAAAATGTGTTTGGCTCATCAATGCCAATCAGTTCATTAAAGTCTTACTTTGGTCATACACTGGGTGCTTGTGGCGCGATTGAGGCGTGGTTATCGATAGAGATGATGCGTAACAATTGGTTTAGTCCAACCTTAAATTTAAATAAGGTTGATGAGCGTTGTGGCAAGCTTGATTACATTACAGGCACAGGTCGCGAGATTGATTGTAATTATATCATGAGCAATAACTTTGCTTTTGGTGGGATTAATACTTCGCTGATATTTAAGCGCTGGACAGAAAAACAATCCTAAATTGATACTCAAAAGCAATTAAAAGAGACAGATAATAAAAAACCGGTGAAGGGAATTCACCGGTTTTTTTGTATCTTGTGTTTAAGTGATAACAAAGATAGATAATTATGCAGGATTGATTAGTTTACCCAATCACGCAGTGTAAATGTTAACTCGTGATCTTGACCTTTAAGGATCAAGTTTTCTTTAGTAAGCGTAATGTCGCTCCATGTAGATAGAGTGCTTGATACGGCTTGTTCAGTCGTCATTGCATCGCCCATACACATTTTCATTGTCATTCCCATTTTTTCAATGCGGAATTGACCTTCTTTGTTTAGCTCACCTTGGCCAAAGAAGTTATTACAACCAGCGTTACCGTTAGCTGTCATTTTTTCGCCAATTTCAAGACGAGGTACTTCTACTTTTTCTTCAGAAACAACATCTTTACCATCAACTTGCGTTAACTGCCAATTGTGGTGCTGAAGCATATCCGCTGAAACTTGAGCGTCAGCCATTAGATTATCGCCATTGCTTGCACATGCAGCCATTAATACAGGTAGAGATACAGCCACTAATAATTTTTTCATTTTAACTCCTAACTGGTTTATGAAGTTTAGCTTTTTTTAATACACAGAAGTATAGAAGAGAATACCCCAATATTGTCAGTAAAAAGTAAAAAACACTGTCCAATTACTGTTGTCTTATAAATTAGAATACAAAATGAGAAGGGGATCTTAGTTTTTAAGTAGAAGAATATTGGGAGGGTTTATAATTGAGTGCGTCAGATAGATTAAAGCCCCGATACTGGTAATATCAGGGCTTTAAAGGGGTTGTTATTTCAATTGGTAAGAAAGAAATAACATAATGCAAAAGAGTAAAACAGACTCGAATTAGATGCGGATGAAGTCCATGTGCTCAACTTTAGGCTTAAACGCGTGACGTTGAACGTCTTGCGGTTTAACCTTAACAGTAGCGCCATCGATTACTAGCTCAATTGCTTCGTAAAATTCAGGCTTATCCATTTGGTTGATGATATCACTGTGGATTAGTTCGATTGATACTGGAGCTTCTGTGCCACCGTAAACGATTGCAGGGAATTTACCAGCGTGACGAAGGCGGCGGCTCGCACCCTTACCTTGTTCAGTACGTACTACTGCTTCAAATTTCATAGTCTTTACTCTCAAAATAGTAAAATAAAAAAATGCCATTAAGCTTAGCGACCTAACTTAACAGACTTTTCGTTTCGAAAAACGAGCGCGAATAGTACCATTCGATTATTTATCTAACAACCTATTTTCGTGTGTTTTTACGAGGTTTTTGTTAATGTGAAAAAACTATCGTAAAATTAAAACGATGAAAGCATAAACAATAAAATAACTGCATGGAGGCAAGTATGAAAAAAATAGGAATAGTGGCGTTATTTTCTGTTTCAGTCATTGCGGCAGATTACTCTACGGAGATTAAATCTCGTCAAAATAATTTTCAGCATCTTGATGCAACCGCTGATTTGTTAGATGACGCGTTTGATGAAGAGACGTTAGATTGGGATAAAATTATGCCGTTAGCGCAAAGTGCGCATTTAACGGTTGAAGAACAAAAGACGTTATTCCCAGAAGGCAGTGCAGACAATAGCCGGGCACGCACCAAGATCTGGGATCAAAAAGCAGAGTTTGAAGGCAAGTTTGATACGCTATCGCAGCAATTTATGTTAATCAGCGAAGCCGCAGTAGAACAAGATGAAGTAGCCGCACGAGCCGCACTTGATAAAGCTTTTTCGCAGTGCCGCTCTTGTCACATGAATTATCGTTCGCTGTGGTAATTTTCTAGATAATACCAATCATAATTCAAATTACTCTTCAAAGATCTTATCGCGAATAGACCAAAACTTACCTTGTTTACGAGCAATCACAAAACTCGGTGGACGAAAACGGTGTTGGTTATTCGCGATTTTAATTGCGGTTGTTTCTTCAAATGGACGATGTCTATCTACCAAATGAGGGCGAACAAAGTTATTTAAAAAGAGCTGCTTTTGTTTCTTTGTCACCATTTGCCACACTTCGTGTAACTCAGAATCATCATCGCCTATATAGGTCACTTTAATTTGTGGCTTATCGAATTGGTTTTTTCCTGCTGTAAGCGTCAAATCAATACAGTTGAGAATACGAGCGTCTTTTAATTTGAGCGCTTCTTTTAGCTTTTTATCTGGATCAACTAAGATCGCATCACACTCATGACAGATACGTGCAGCAATATCATTATCTGCGCCACACTCGTTACAATATTTGGCTCTAAAGCGATAACCACACTCTTCACGAATGCCTTCATCATCTTCAAAATAGCCCTGACAACGACGACCAAAATGCTCAAGTAAAAAGCCATTACTGTCTAATTTACCCCAGAAGTTATTATTAAAACCGCAAGCAGGGCAGGGAATAGTAATGATTTCGCTGTTACTGTCAGGTTTAGGATCACCCACTTCAGGTTGATAGAGATCGTAGCAATTGCCTGCGTAATCCAAAATGGTACATTCTGTTTTTCCTTCAGCTAAACGTAGCCCTCGCCCAATGATTTGTTGATACAAACTGACCGATTCTGTTGGACGTAAAATAGCAATCAGATCAACATGAGGCGCATCAAATCCCGTAGTTAACACAGACACATTAACTAAAAACTTGGTTTGTTGTTTCTTGAAGCGTTGAATAATAGCATCACGTTCAATCACTTTGGTATCGCCAACCACTAACTCAGATTGCTCTGGTGGCAGTAATGACAATACCTCTTGAGCATGACGAACCGTGGCAGCAAAGATCATCACGCCTTTTCTGTCTTTTGCGTACGCTACAATTTGCTGAACAATTTGTGGCGTAGCACGTTTAGATTCTTCAATCACCAAATCCAATTCAGATTCTTTGTATTTACCTGTAGAAGCGGGTTTTAATTGCGAGAAGTCATAACTCAATACCGGAGCATCTAGCAGCTTTGCAGGGGTTAAAAAGCCCTCATCCAATAAATATTGAATAGGCAACTCAAAAATGCAATCACGGAAAAAACGAGGTGTGTCAGTTTTGACTTGACCGCGAGTGTGGTACTGGTAAATCCAACCAATACCTAAACGATAAGGTGTCGCGGTTAAACCAAGCACCTTAATGCCCGCATTTTGGGTTTGTAGATGTTCAATCACTTTACGGTAACTGGTGTCTTTGTTATCAGGGACTCGGTGGCATTCATCAATAACTAATAATGAAAACTGATCTTTAAATGAATCAAGATTACGCACCACAGATTGCACAGAGGCAAACACCACTTTCTTATCGGTTTCTTTACGACCTAATCCTGCTGAGAAAATAGAGGCTTCTTCACCATAGCCTTCGTATTTTTCATGGTTTTGTTCAACCAATTCTTTAACGTGAGCAAGTACCAATACACGACCTTTAGCAATACGAGCCAGTTCCGCAATTACCAAACTTTTTCCTGCACCAGTAGGTAGCACTAACACGGCCGGAGAGGCGTGCTTTCGGAAATAATGAATAACGGCTTTCACTGAATCTTGCTGATAAGGACGTAACGTATACATGGATATAAACACAGTGGTTAAGGTAAAAAGGCATCATATCAGAATATATAAGATTACTCTTTGTTTTCTTGCTAATATTACGGCAGAGATAATCAGGATTGGTTACTAAAAATTAAAAGGAAGTTTAATAAATGTCTGTGCTTCAACGCATTAATATCACGCTATTTTTTGTCGCTATTCTTTCAGGGTGTGGTTCACTTCCTGATAAGGTTGATCACGCTAATGAGCCAGTAGTTACGCCATTAACAAGTACCTTATCTGAATTGAAAAACACCTCGCAACCTCAGAAACTAACAGAAGAAACAAGCGCGATCCTGATACAAGATGCGGGGTGGGCTGCACTTGCTCAGCGATTAGCATTAATTGAAACCGCCGAACACACCATAGATATCCAATATTACATCTGGAACTCAGACGCATCAGGTCATTATCTTGCGAGTCGTTTATTAGCGGCAGCAGATCGCGGTGTAAAAGTTCGCGTTATGCTCGATGACATTAACTTAAACGAGCGTGAAGATCTCTTGATTGCGCTGAACTCACATCCTCAAGTCGAGATCCGTGTATTTAACCCAATTCCAACTCGTCGTGGTGTTACTAAATGGGTGAACTTCTTAGGGGACTTTTCTCGCCTAAATCGCCGTATGCACAATAAATCATTTACTGTTGATGGTGTTTTTTCGGTTGTCGGTGGGCGCAATATTGGCGATGAATATTTTGATCTCTCTGATGACATTAATTTTCGTGACCGTGATGTGTTAGTCACAGGCTCTGTGGTAGCAGATATTCAAAGCAGTTTTATTCAATATTGGGACAGCACTTGGTCTTACCCGGTTGATTTATTGGGTGAGGCAACATCACCAGACCAACCTGTATTGGATGAGATAGCAGCGCCAATTTACACAAATTATCCAGCGTTACCTGAGGGCAATAAAATCGCACATCAATTCTTAAAAGACTTGATGAGTAAAATGACTTGGGTTAATGCGCGTTTTGTTTTTGATCGCCCAGTACCCGTTGATAAAAACAATACCAATGAACCGAAAGCTACCGCAAAAGAATTGGCCGAATTAGCTCGAGAATCGGATAAAGAGATCTTATTAGAATCGGCTTATTTAATATTTGATGACAACCAATTAGAAGAGTGGCAGGCGTTAAGTAATAATGGCGTTCAAATAAAAGCGCTAACTAACTCAATGGCCTCAAATGATCTGACGACCAATCACTCTGGTTATGCTGGTCGACGTCAAGAGATGCTTGAACATGGCATTCAGTTATATGAATTAAAACCAGAAACAGGCTTATGTGAAGAGTCGACCCGTGACGTGTCTAAATGTGCCCCAACACTTGCTTATGGTCTTCATGCTAAGTCTGCCGTTTTTGATGACCGTATCGCGAGTATCGGCTCTTTTAACTTCAATTTACGATCAACTTATCTGAATACTGAGTCGATTTTAATCATTGAAAATCAAAAAATAGCAGAACGTCTTGCGAGCGATATAGAAAAAGCGATGGATGAAAAGAACAGTTGGCATTTAAAGCTGCAAGAGGGCGAAGTTCGTTGGTATTCCGGTGATAAAAGCTGGGAAGATGAGCCAGAAACAGGGCGATGGGAGCGTTTTGAATCTCAATTTTTGCAGTTGCTGCCAATAGAGAAGTACCTGTGATGCGAATAATCTTAATGTGCTAAGTTGTGATTCTGCACTTACTGCAAATTAAGCGATAGATGCCTTATTAAACATTCAATTGCTCACATAGAAAAAGGATTGGTATTTCTACCAATCCTTTTTTAATGCCGCTTTTACTAGAGTTCGATTACTCGTAATCGGCAGTGTATGTTTCTTTATATGTATGAGAATAAAGCTCAAATAAGTTACCAAACGGGTCTTCTAGGTAAACCATTTGGCTTGTATTGTTATCATCTTCTGGGTGGTAACGCATGATATCCATACGTACCTTGCCACCAAATTCTTCTGTGCGCTTAATTACACCATGAAAGTCATCGGTTTGAAGACAAAAATGGAAGATACCAATGCGAGAGAAATCAACTTCGTGGCGCTCTTGACGCTCTTTCATTTCAAATAATTCAAAGCCAATGCCATCTTTAGTTAATAAATGCGCAATGTTAAAACCTTTAAAGCCTTCACCAAAAACAGCAATACACATACGGCCAATTGCGGTTTCACGTTCCTCTGTCACTTTTGTATTGCCCATTACAATCTCAAGGCCTAACGCTTTAGTGTAGAACTCAACAGCTTTATCCATGTTGCCAACCATGATACCAACGTGATTCATTTTCATAATGCGCTCCAAGTAAGTTTTAATAATTCGTTATGTTGTTTCGATGTAAGAGAGTATAGGTAAGAATTTTGATTACGTGAAATTATCAAATTTTATTAAAATAATAATATTTTGTTATTGATATAAGAAGGGTAATAATAATTTTTATGGTTAATCGACTTACTACTGAGCAGTGTGATATATCAGAAAACATGAGTTATATATGGGATCTTAGAATACGAAATAATTATTGGCATATGCTAATAATGTGGCGTTATAGTTTATCCATGAAATTAACGAACGTTACAGGTGGATAATGTCACTCTCTATACCTAAGGATCATCAACAATGTTGTGTCTGCCAGCATGCCTTTTTTTCTGAACAGCCGATAATTTTTCAAGTGAGTAATGACCAACAAATATATGCCGAGATCATACCAACAGAAAAAGTTGAGGGTTACGACGGTGTTATGCAAGGAGGGTTAATTACAGCATTGCATGACAGTGCGATGTTGCATTGTTTATATAGCTATGAAATTCATGCAATGACGGTTAGTTTGTCTACTCGTTTTCACCGACCAATAAAACTGGGAGTGAAGGTTGAAGTTCATGCGGAATGGGTAAGTAGCAGACGTAATTTACATGTATTACAAAGCAAAATTACACAAGAAGGTCATGTCTGTTCATCGGCAAAAAGTCAATTTATGGATGGTTAAGATCGTCAATAGAATTGAATCCTTAAATATCCTCTGGAAGGGATAATGAACTCGATATCCCTTCCAGAGGATATTATTTAAGATGAGCGCACTACCGCTCATCTTAGTTGAGGTATAAACCTTATTTAGCTTGTTCAAGCTGTGATGGATTATCAAACATCGCTTGTAATGTCTGTATGAATTGCCCCACGTGTAAACCATCCATCAAACCATGATGCACTTCAACAGACAGTGGCATACGCCATTGATCACCGTGTTGAACCAATTTCCCAAAGGCCATTTTTGGCACACTGTCAGGGAAGTTAACGTCTCTAGCATGAGTCATACTAGTGAAATCGACCCATGGCAATACGGTTAAATGAATCGTGTTCTGCTTCATTTCTTGGCCAATGAACTGCTCAACAATAAAGGGCGTATTCTTAATCCGAGTTTCAGCGTTGGTGGCACTGATTGTAAAATCAGAAAACGTAGGCTCATGGTCTAAATCGCAAAAACGCACCGTATCATCATCGGCGAGTAGCGCCACACTGACACACATAGGCGAGTAAATGCGGACTTCTTCACCCATAAGGCGATAGCTCATCGGTTCACATTTATTTAGCGCTTGCTGAGTTAGGTAAAGATAAGCGTGGAAGAAACGGTGATTGTGCTGCTTACAATATTGGTGCAGGGCGGTTACGTCGATATTGGAACAGATGTTATACCAAGGGTGACTAAAACCTTGATAAAATTTCAAGTGTTGAGCTCGTGCCCATTGACTGACATCTAGCACTTCATACGCCATTTGATTTCCCTATAGAGTTCACTGATTTTCGTTGGGCTGATTCTATATACCTAATCGACTTTAAGATATATTTGAATGTAGAAAAGCATTAAGAAACGGTACAATGCCTGAGTTGCGAGATCGCAGCATAGAGACTCATTCACATAAAACAGTAAAGTAGCCCTATATGTCTAAAGATTTTAGTGTCACCACAGAATACACTCTCGACAAGACTTTCTTTGCCGAGTGTTATGATCAAACTAGTCACCCTGTTAAATTTCCAAAAGCCTATTTAAAAGGAATTCTTTTTCTTCTTTTTGGTGTGGTTTTATTAAGACTTGAACTATTACCTAATGGGTATGTTGGTTGGTTCTTTATTGTGCTGAGTATTATTGAGGGGCTTAGTATCTACTTTAAGAGAACGTGGTGGTTATGGCGACAAAAAATCAGCTCGCTTTCTGGCACTAAAGTGGTGTTTCAGGCTGATGCTAAAGGAGTGAGTTATAAAAGTGCTAAAATCACCCGTGATATCGCTTGGAGTGAAATTGATCAACTTGAACAAAGCGATTTAGGGTTTATCTTTCATATGGGTAAACAGCGCCAATATGTCAGTAAATCTTGCTTAAATGATAAAGAGATCGCTTTCATTGCAGAGCAGCACGCAATAGCAAAAGCAAAGTAACGTTACCGCGCGTAAAATAAAAGTTTATCCAATATCAAGCCGCATTCACTGCGGCTTTTTACTGTCTATCTAACTCCTCGACTCCAATCTCAAACTCTGTTGTTTGACTTACTTTTCCCAATATTTATAACTCTAACCATATGGCGATATTTACTTATCCACCACAGTCCCACACGGTGAAATTTCAAGTGTTACTATAAATACTTTGCATTTGAAACAGCAACAGTGCTCAATATCGTTTAAGACAATGTTGACCGAAAACGTTTTTAAAGGTGTTAAATAGGAAGTTTACTTTATGCGTAAATCAGATAAGAAGATCGAAAATCAAATTAGAGACGTGTTAACCGAAGTTTGTGAAGATACGTTAAAAGGCTACGGGGGTTTTCTTTGGGTGACTCATACAGTCAAATTCTCTTCTTTTCCGCAGAGCTTAAAAATTGTTTGCGTATTCGAAACGAATCAAGATAGAGCAAACTTTTTAATGGGAGAAGACCAGTTCCATGTTTCAACAGCTATCCAAAAGGCGTTTAATAAGGTTGGGGTTCAACTAAAGAACGTAGATAAACACATCAGTTACGATACGCAGAAAAATCGCGAGTAGCGGTTATCAAAGTAAAGTGAATCGAGTTGGTCGTGGGGATCTAAGGCTTTATATGACGAGTTTTGATATAAAGCCTGAAGACTACTGTCTGCCCTCTGAGTTAGGGCGACGAATAGCTTGCTTACTAAAGTCTAGGGATACCGCTATTTTCAGTCCATTCGGGTAATAAAGGTTTGCTCGTCATCCACAAACGCGACAAAGCCGCCGTGATAGATAAATACTCGACCACGCCCCTCAACTAGGCAGGCAAGCTGTGGGTTCAAATCTTCTTCATTATTCTGGCTTTGGAAAGTGCCAGTATCTGTGATTACGCCGCTGAATGTAGGCAAATATCCATAAGTGCGCTTGGCTTGATCAATCAGGCTCAATTCACTGGTGGTAGAGAAGCAAGAAGGGATCGTACCTGCTTCTTCGATAAACATCGTTTTTAGTTCTTCAAAAGCTGTAATCACTAGCCAATCGATGTCGTTAACATGATGAATAAACATAGAGTTTCTCGGTAATTCTGATGCGGCGATTGTATCACTATCAAGGGATTACGTAATAGAAATTGGTTTTGGCTTATCGTGAGCTGAATAACACCTCTAATCGAATCACGTTTTGATGTGAATAGAGGTGTTAATCGCATCATAAAATGAGTTGAATAAGTGCACTATTCGCATCATACTGTGATTAGATTAAGCGAGATTGAGTCAGAGGAAAGCATTATGTGGATATGGCAGCAAGATAAATGGCCTCACTTTTATTGGAATGAACGCGTTATTGAACCGTTATTAAGGTCGGTTAGATTTAACCAAGGGCTTTTATTAGGGAAGATGACGAGTCAAGACCAAGAAAAAACCATGCTTGATACGTTACTTGCCAATATTGTTCACTCAAGCGCGATTGAAGGTGAAACGTTAAATGCGTTTTCGGTGCGTTCTTCTTTAGCGAATAAGCTAGGGGTAAGTGAAGAAAGCCCTTTTCCTACTACAGAACAGACTGATGGCCTTGCCGAGATCATGCTTGATGCGGTAGAAAACTTAGACACCTCTTTAACGCTAGATCGTATTTTACACTGGCATAATCGCTTATTTCCTCAAGGCTACACCATGTTTAACCCTGTGGTGGGTGGGCAATTTCGTGGTGATGCGCCTATGCAAGTCGTGTCAGGCCGCATTGATCGTCCTGTTGTCCATTTTGAAGCGCCAAGTCGAGATATTCTTGATGCTGAATTGAATCAGTTTATTGATTGGTTTAATACGTCAAAAAGTGACGCCTCACTAGATCCGCTATTAAGAGCGGCAATAACGCATTTGTGGTTTGTGACGCTTCATCCACTTGATGATGGTAATGGAAGAATTACTCGTCTACTTACGGATCTCGCATTAGCTCAAGCCGAGCAGCAATCGGTTCGATTCTATGCTATGTCGGTTGGTATCTTGGCTAACCGAAAAAGCTATTATGAGATCTTAGAGCAAACCCAAAAGGGGGAGTTAGATATTACCGCTTGGCTACAATGGTTCTTTGAAACCCTTGATAGTACGTTTGCTGAAGTCTTTAACGAAATAGACAGAACGATTTTTAAAACCAACTTTTGGCGCAAGGTTGATCAAACCAAGCTGACAGAAGAGCAAGTCAAAGTGCTTAATCGAATGTTAGATGGCGATTTTGAGGATGGGATTAACACTTCTCAATACCATAAAGTTGCAAAGGTAAGTAAGCCTACTGCAACTCGGCATTTAGCAATGTTAGTTGAGCTTGGTTGTTTGGTTAAAACTGGGGCAGGTGGTCGAAGTACTCGTTATGTTTTGGGGGGCAGACAGTTTAGTCGTGTCTAATTCACACCCAAATACCCAGATCAATTTATCCCTGTATTTTCAGTAATATGCATTTGTGGTACGAATAGTACCTAGAATCACTGCTTATTTTTTAATGACTCTCGCTGCTCTGATAATGTCGCTTCCACTTCTCGGCGCAGCTCTTCTTCATTAGGTAAATACAGCTGATACTTTTGCACAAATAAGTTTTTATCCATGCCATAGGTCGCATACTTTACCAGTAGTTCATCTTTATCTTTGCTTAAGATAATTCCGATAGGTGGGTTATCTCCTTCGATATTCTCTTCTGCTGCAAAGTAACCCATGTACATGTTCATTTGACCAATATCTTGATGCTTAACGTCATTGATTTTTAAATCGATGAGCACAAAACAACGTAAAATACGGTGATAAAAAACTAAATCAACTTTGTAATGACTATTATTTAATGTAATTCGGTATTGTCGGCCAACAAAGGTAAAGCCTTTGCCTAACTCTAATAAGAAATGTTCTAAGTGTTCACATAGGGCAGTTTCTAAGTCTTTTTCGCTGTAGTGATTTCGTTCTGGCAGATTAAGAAACTCAAAAACGTAACTATCACGGTTTATGTCTTCAGGTTTAGCAACTAAGGTATTTTGCTGTGAAAGAGCGATAACTTCTTCTTTATCTTTACTTGCCGCTAAACGCAAAAACAAGCCGGTTTCTTTTTGGCGTTTAAGTTCTCTTACACTCCAATTAGCATTAACCGCTTGATTCATGTAAAACGCGCGTTCTGTCGTGTTATCAATTTTTAATAACTCTACATAATGTGACCAACTCAAATGGTGCGACAGTGTCGCACCATTTCGATTTGCTAGATAAAACTGACGAAATCTCTTCAGATTAGAAAGGCTAAAACCTTTACCATGGGCTAATTTTAAATCTCGACTTAAGTTGGTGATCAACTGTTTTCCGTACTGCGCGGTTACTTGGCCTTCTTGTTCAAACTCAACTATATGTTGTCCAATTTTCCAATAAGTCATGACTAATCCAGCGTTAATAGCTGAGATTGTTTTCGCTTGACCTTGTGAGAAAGTAGTAGAAATAATACCTAGTAAATTATGGTACTTTGCATCAACAGGTTTATTCATTACTACATCCTTTTTTATAATTCATTCCGGATTACCTAGTTAACACCATGTCTTGCATGGTCACTGGCATACACTTTAACCCGACATTACTCGCTTAAAATGCTGTTTTAGTCAGCGGGAGGAGAGGATTTTCAATCCGACTTAGTCTCTCTCTTACCTTGTAGGCTTAATGTGCCTACAAAATGATCTTGGATTAACTGGTTGATAAATGCAAGTTCTATATTGACGGTTGTGCATTGAACCAAGCTGACAGAAGAGCAAGCCAAAGTACTTAACCGAATGCTAGATGGCGATTTTGAAGATGGCATTAACACCTCTCAATACCATAAAGTTGCAAAGGTAAGTAAGCCCACTGCATCTCGGCATTTAGCTGCGTTAGTAGAGCTTGGTTGTTTGGTTAAAACAGGTGCGGGTGGTCGAAGTACTCGTTATGTTTTTTTGGTAATAAGTGGTTTTAGAGGGGAATTATCAATTGCTCTAACTCATTTCTGCCCCATTCCTTGTTAGATCTTTTACTCATTCATATTTTATTCATCTGAATTTGCCCTACTCAAATTTATCCGATTGAGCTGATAGTACATTTCAAAGAACATAGACGGCTGTGATTTGAGTTCTGGTGTGTATGATGAAGCATCCGAAAGATGCTGTGGCACGTGTGGATGCGTGGGTTTCGTGTTGGGGTATCCGACAATTTCAGTAATTAGGTGGCAGCTCTGTGGCAGTGTGGCGTGAGTTAAGGCATCTTAAAGATACGCTTTGACTATCTGACACCCCATAATCCATCGTTGAGACGGCAGATAGAAGGGACTGGAAAACCTTTACTCAATTAAAGGGCGATGTGTTTTCATTGCGTAAAGAGCAAGTCTTTCAAACACACTATGAATATTCTATCGACCATGAAAGTGTTGTGATTAAAGCCAGTCTCTATTGTTGTGAAGAATTGTTATGCTGTTTGAAGGGAGTATCGAGTTATGGACGTGACGTCATCACAAGAGTGATGCAATGGCGTATTGTTTCAACGTTGCGCCATGCTGTTTAACTTGGGGTTCTGTGAATAACCGTATTTAATCAATCATTGACCAATTAGATTGTAGAAAATGGATCGATGCATCAAACTAAAAATATTGATTTGTTTAGGATATTAAAATAGTTTTAATCAACTTTTATTGTGTATTCGTCAGTGATGCTAGAGAGATGTATAAATGGGAAGCCAAAATCAGATTAAGTCCAAGTTATTGGAACTAGAAGGTGGAAAATTTCAAAGGCTCTGCGATGATTGGCTTCATCGAAAGGGGTTTGAAAATATAAATCCAATCGGAATGATGGACACTACCGATAGAGTGGTCAAAGGTACACCAGACTGTTTACTAATGCAGGCAAATGGAAAATACATTTTTTCAGAGTATACAGTTCAGCAGGCTCGTTTAGCGAATAAACTAACAGACGACATTGAAAAATGTTTTGACGAAAATAAAACAAGCATTTCCGTAGATAAAATCAGCGAAATAATCATATGCTATCTGGCTAAACTATCAACGGAAGAAATCAATCAACTCAGAACTCTTTGCTACGGTAGAGGAGTAATGTTAACTCTTAATGGGTTAGATTCAATTTCTTTAAGTATTAAAAATTCCTACCCCGTCTTATCGGAAACATATTTAGATTTACCTTTAGATACTGGCCAATTATTAAGCGTTAATGATTTTATCGAGAGGTACGGTAGGAGTAACTTTACAACGTCTATCGACAATGAATTGCTCTTCTGTGACGACCTGTTAAGTAATGCGGTTAGAACACTGGAGTCCTCAAACTTCTTGCTTGTATCAGGTGCTGCTGGATTAGGAAAAACACTATTTTCAGTCACTTTGGCAAAAAGAATTCTACAAGATAATGAATACACTAATGTTATTTGTCTTTTTGATAAAGGAGCAGACCTAATAAGGGATATTACTGCGTACTTTAGTGAGCCTGGTGATTATTTAATTTTTGTTGACGATGCTAACAGATTGGATAACAGGCTTGATTATATTCTTCATTATCTAACTGAAAAAGATGAGAATCGAAGTTTTCGCATTGTTGCCACGGTGAGAGATTATGCGCGAACTTCTGTAATAGAAAAAGTAAGAAAATACACTGAACTTCATGAGCAGGTTATTACTCCGTTAACCGACGAACAAATTAAAGAACTGACTGAATCATTGTTTGGCATTAAAAATGGGGGGTATCAAAAACGGATACAAGAAATATCCTGTGGCAATCCGCGATTGGCTGTAATGGCATCAAAAGTTGCTATAGAGACAAATCAAATACAATCCATTCAAAATGTCACGTCCTTGTATAGCGATTACTTTGGCGAGAATGAAAACGTAAAACTTGTTCTTGAAGATGAAAGGTTAGTTCTCGCGGCTTGTGCTATTTCGTTTTTTAGAAAAATTGACAAGCTTAATGAACAACAAATGAGAATGGTAGAGAGCTCTTTCGGTATACAGGCTGAGGAGTTTTGGGAACTTGTTGATGTCTTGCATAAAAATGAGTTGGTAGATTTGTATGAAAATGAAGTGGTAAAAATATCCGACCAAGTCTTATCTACTTACCTTTTTTATATAGCCATCTTTGAAAAAAAGATAATACCATTTTCATCAATTGTTAAAGATTTCTATCCAGACTACACCAGAACAATTGTTGACTCGCTTAATCCCATTATCAGTGCATTTGATCAAAGAAAGGTTGTTGCAGGGATTAGAAGTGAGATTAAAGATATTTTTGAAATTTTTTCTGAAAATGAGAGCATTGATAAATCAATAGAGTTTTTAAATACTTTTTGGTTCGCTCTACCAACTGAAGCATTAGTTTATTCATCAAACACTATCAACAACATGCCGGAGGTTGATATTGATTGGAAAAACGAATCTTATGAAGAGTCTAAGAGCGAGGCAGGTAAATCATCTCCAGTCAGTTTGTTAACAAATTTTAGATTTTATGATGAACAAGAATTTAAAATGTCTTTTGAGTTACTGCTCAAATACCTTGTTAAAAGTAGAGCATCTCTAGGCTTTGTTATACGAGCGTTTTCTGAGCGTTATAACTTTAGCCCTGATGATTGTCGATACGGTTACTATGTTCAATCGTTTATTGTTGATAAGTTGATAGAACAAATGGACAAAGGGGAGAGCTACTTATTTAGTCGGCTTTTTATTCTAACGGCTAGTTACCTGCTAAAAGTTGAGCACAGAGAGCATCAGTGGTCTCGCGGTGATGCAATAAGTATTATAACTTTTAGACTATCTCCTGATGAATACCTACTCGCTTTAAGAGATAAAATTATCTCATACCTATCTTTTTTAATGGATAAGGATGAGTTGCAACCTTTCGTTATTGACGTAATTAAAGAGTACATAGGCAGAGCAAGATATGAAGGAGCGGATATGGCTGAGGCTGATCTTCCTTTTTTTGAACGATACTTTGTTGAAAGGTTGGACAAAGGTAATTTGTCTCACTGCATGATGATGCAAGATTATTGTGAGCACCTTGAATCTTTGGAATTGAGCTATCCAATGGAGTGGAAAGTAGAGTTCTTTAATGAAACGCTAAAACTTTCAAACTTACTTCTTGAAGACAGGCATGAACGGCGCATGCTTGAAATGGGTTATGAGGAATACAATCAATACCGCCATCAGAGTTTAGTTAAGCATTTTAAAGGTATTTCAATAGCAAATTTCATTGATTTCATTGATAGGTGTAAGGAATTGAATAGTGCATTGTCGGGTAGAGATAGGGACTACTCCTTAAAAAATGGAATTGAAATGAGTCTTCGTGCAATCGCTGAATCAGCACCAGAACTCTTTCCTGATATTGTATCTAGTTACATGGATTATGATGACTCTTTTAAAGTAAGCCCTCATGACATATTAACTGAGCTGTTTAAGACTCAATCGTTCGAAGATGTTTTTTTATTGTTAAACAGTAAAGAGTATCGGTGGAAGAAACTATGGCTATCGACTTATTTTTCTTTATTACCAGAGGAATCTATTGTTGATAATGACGCTAACTTATTAATAGAGCATATCAGCAATACTCCAAGCAATGAGTTGGTATATGGGCTAGATTATTTAAATAAGTATAAGCGTATTGATGATGCTATATATTGCAAAGTTGTCAGAATGCTAACAGATAAATCCCTTGAAGATACTAACTATGCAAGGCCATTGGGACAACTTTTTAGTATACACTCCAGCATGTTTGGTAAATGGTTTGATGTATTTAAGCTAGATGAAGAGTTGGTTTTTGACGCATACCTTACAGCTAACAGTCTAGAACGTTATTGGGATTATTCTGGCGATGCCCTAAAGCTTATTATGGATAAAAAGTTTGATTTCTTATATAGATTGATCGATCAAATATACGAAAAGGAAAGATGGCCAGACTTACACACAGATATGCCTGAGTTAAATTTTTTATGGGAAAGAAAAGGTTATATTCAAGAAATTGAAGACTATGCAAAATACCTTCAAAGTAAGGATGAATACGCTTTTAGGTATAGAGAAAATATATTTAGTAAGTTATTCACTAAAGAAAAAGGGAAAACTGAATCGGAAGATATGGTTCAGAAAAAACATGATTTTTTCCGTAATGCCGTCAAGAAAAATGCAACGGATATTAAATTTATGTGTTTTTTATTTAATTCTGCACAATACCTTAGTGAAGAATTCAAGCGGGAACTATTAGGTTTATTTCTTAGTGAAAATGATAAATTTGAGGACTTTCAAACGTTAGATTATGAACTAACTACTCGGTCGTGGTCAGGAAGTCGAGTTCCCATCTTGGAGCGAGAAAGGAATTTTCTTGAAAGTTTGCTGCCGCTTTTTAATTCCATTAAGTTTCTTGAGCATAAATCCTATGTAGAGATACAAATTGAGGATAAGTTAAAGTATATAGAGTATGAAAAGAAAAGAGATTATCTATGTAGTGGTCAAGTAAAAC
>NZ_MAJV01000112.1:0-351 GCF_001691065.1 Aliivibrio sp. 1S128
TTCTTTGATGCCTTTAGCATCATTAGAAACAGAAAAGAAAAGACCGATAGGTCTGATGAAAATGTCTAGTTGAGTTTTACCGGTATCAACACCGACATTGATGCTTTGAAATGTAGAATGATTCATAATAAGCTTACTCTTGTTTGCTATAATACGGGTTCGAGACCCAGTCGACTATTCGAGTGTAGGCTTGGAGTTTATACAGCGTTCGCGTTTGTTATCGGTCTCTCGATAGAGGAGCCATGCATCAATCGAACTACTGTATAAATCAACTTTAGTTGCAGCTAAAGTCTGGGTCTCACTTTACCCTAATTGAGTGTTTATTATCCATACAAATGCATCAACACGATT
>NZ_MAJV01000113.1:0-934 GCF_001691065.1 Aliivibrio sp. 1S128
CTGTATAATGAATACCCATTGGAGTTAGGTGGTAGCAATAGTCTTTATCGGGTGCAAATAAATATCTCGATACAAAAATCATAACTAAGCTAACAGAAGAAAATAACCAAAAAGCGGGTTCAGTCATTGCATCCTCCTCTACAATTAACAAAAAAGAAGGAAATAATGCCCCTGTTAAAATTGCACACAACCACCTTACTTTCTTATAAAGCTTTTGCCCTGCGCCTGTGTACCTCCAACGATATATAACCTCTGATTGATACAATTGTTCTTTTAATTGCACTATACTTTCAGGTGAGTTCATTTATTTGCCTCTCACTTCGATCATACGAGTTGCAAATTCTTTCAACGAAGGAGATATAACAAGCTCACCTTGGCTATTACCTGAAGCAATATAACCTAACTTTTCATGCTCTGATGCTTGCCAGTTAAAAGGCAGATTAATGAAGACCGTAATATTATCTTTGATTGCACCGCCTAAATCTAAACGATAGACTGGATTTCCCATTTCATCTTTACTCCAAATACCATTGTGTCCATTTACTACCACCGCAGGTTTTGGTGAAGAAGTCACATAGCTGTACTTATTTTGCATTGGCTTATTAGGAGAAGTAGAAAGCATTATTTACCTTACTTTAGGTTTATAAATAAATCACTCTGTAACTTCATCTTGCTGATAAATTGGATGCTTATATTTATCATTTAGTCTTTTAATTTTGACAACGTCCATTTCTGGGAAACATGAAATCAAATGAGTAAGTAACTCAGCTTTTTTTTCGAGAGTCGGAGTATATATATCACCCACATATTCAAAGCCTCCCTTCCCAGGGACCGAGAGTGATACCACACCATCATGCATCACATTAAAAGCAACGCTACGTTCATCAATGAATATATAGCTCTTATCTACAGTTGACTGGAAATTTGTCATCCC
>NZ_MAJV01000114.1:0-1844 GCF_001691065.1 Aliivibrio sp. 1S128
GTTATGCAGGCGTTATGTAAAAGGAGATAGTTTTGACTCAAGATGTAGATAAAAAGAGTTTTATAGATAGGTTTGATGCTGACGATAAATTGATAGCTAAAGGAAAGATACTAACAACGGTTTCGTTAATTTTGCTAGCGCTTGAAGTTTCAGGTGCGACAATGAAAGAAGCTAATACATTTATATTCAAAATTGAATTTGCACACCAAAATAATATCGCATACTTGCTTTTGGCAGCAGTGGTTTATTTGACAATCAGATATCGAAATTACGCGAAGCCTTATCACAATGAACTGTTTCTACTTTGGTCAGAGCGGATGATGAACAATAAAGATGTATTTCATTACAGCCATCGGGAGGAAGCAGTAAAAGGATTGTTAGGTGGAGCTTTTGATATTTGTGGAGATGATGAACCAGGAATTAAGCATTCAACGTATGAAGTGAGCGGTTTTTTGCATAGAGGTATTAACTATCCAACAGTTTTCCGTGGTGGAAGCGGGGATGGTGAATGGATAGAAGAATATTATGATGAGTACTTCAGTTTACTATCTTTCAATAAAAAATGGACTGCTTCCAAATATTTACGCTTATTGTTTATTGAATTTAAGTATAGGCTTAGCTCCTTTATAAATGACCGCGAGCATTTGGATGTACTTAGTCCTTATATGTTTTCTGGATTGGCTATTTTGTCAGTCCTCATCCCATGGGAGCTTTTTACATAACAATCGCATCAACACGATTTGCTACATTCGGCATTCTAGGTTTCTTTTAGTTTACCGTATTAAGTGGTAAATTTGAGCTTGGTTTGCATAGTAGCAAACGTGTTATGCAGGCGTTATACCGTTTTGGAGGTTAAACATGGAAGTATTATCTCGGTTTTCATTTCCGCATGAAGCTCACATTGCCAAAGCAAGCCTGGAGGCTGCTGGAATTGTAAATGTAATTGCCGATGAGCATACCGTGAGTGCTCAATGGTTGTATTCTAATGCTGTTGGTGGTGTTCGATTAATGGTTAATGAAGCTGATGTTGAAATGGCATTATCAATCATAAATACGGATTTCTCAGAAGCTGTTATAAATAGTCCTGAAACTGAAATAATAAAAAATTGTTGTCCTAATTGCGGCAGTGAGGATTTAGTTCCATTTACCAAGGGTAAAAAGCCAGCATTTGTTGTTTTCATTCTTCTTGGTTTTCCATTGTTTTTCTTTAAGCATGGTTATAAGTGTAAAGGCTGTAATGAGTTCATCAAAAAAGTTGAGTAACGGTATAACAAAGCAATCAACACGATTTATTACATTCGGCGTTGTAGGTTTGTCTTTGGTTTCGGTGTTTAAGGCAGTAAAATTCAGCTAAATCGTCGTAGTAATAAACGTGTTATTGCGGCGTTATGTGCTCAAAGGATAAACAATGGCAGTAAGAAAAGAATTAGTAGCTTTATTAGAGTATGGAACATGGTGTCATCTAGAGCAGGTTAAAGATCATGAACTTATCCTTTTGAAAGGACATTTAATTCTAGATATTGTATTGGCTGAGTTGTATGGCGATAAACTAAGTTTTTACGGCAAAGTTAATAAATTAGCTCAGAATGATGACTATCGAATTTATGCGCAAATGTTGCTTGAATTAAATAATATGCGAAATCAATTAGCACATGAATTGTCATTTGATGTGGAAGCTTCAGGTTTATTAAGATGGGCAGATGATGTTTTATTAAAAGTCGATTTTAACAAGCACTCAAAGATGACAAAGAGAACGAAAGTGATTCATGCTTTTTCAGGTTTAGCTAGAAAGGTCATTTCTTTAAAAAACCAACATTAAATTAGAACGCACATAACAAATGCAT
>NZ_MAJV01000114.1:1933-3017 GCF_001691065.1 Aliivibrio sp. 1S128
TGTTATGCAGGCGTTATGTGAAATATTTACAAAGGAGAGTAAATGCTATTTAAACTACAAGAAGGTGATAACTCTATAGGCTTAGAGCCTTTACAATTCAAAGATTTTTCTTCATTTGGTCAAGTTGAGAAAGATTTGGAGAATTTAATCGCTAACAATATCCTAGATGTTCTTTTTGAAGATTCGAAGTTAATGCCCATTTTTCAAGAGCGCCAATATCAGGCTGAAGCGGATATTTATGCTTTAAATGAAAAAGGTGAGTTAGTAATATTTGAATTGAAGAGAAGTTCAGCTAAAAATGACGCAGTACAGCAAGCTCTTAGGTATGCACAGGATGCTGGACAATGGACGTATCAAAAGCTAGAAGGTAAACTTAAAAAATATACTTCTCAAGATGTAACACTAAGTGAGGCACATCAAGAAGCATTTAATTTAGAGCATCCACTTGAGCCGAAAGAATTTAACAATAAACAACATTTAATTATTATAGGCAGCGCTGCGGATAATTCACTAATGTCATCTGTTGATTATTGGAAGAATAGCGGTTTGTCGATAGATTTTTTGCCTTATCGAATTTATGAAATTGAAGGTCAGAAGTATTTTGAATTTTTTGCACCTCCTTATGATAATCACAAAAACCCTAGTGATATAAAGGGTGTATTATTTGATACTAACAAAAGTTATAACAGCAACTCTATTTGGCAAATGATTGAGAATAGTCAGTTAGCATCCTATGGTGACGCTAAGCGATTTGTTGCTCATGTGCACATTGGAGATACTGTATTTTTTTCTCATAAAGGTTATGGAATTATAGCTGCTGCAAAAGTTAAAGGAGTACTGCAAAAACCTTCTGATAATACATGGTATCGGGATGTCGAGTTTTTAACTAAGATTCCTAATCGTAATGAACCAATCAAATCAATGCCTTTTTCAAAAGTAACTGAATTTACAGAAAAAAGTTTCTTTTGGGCGAGAACAATTAAAGTTCCATATTTATCAAAAAATGAAGCTGATGATTTAGTTGAGGAATTGAAAAAGTATCTCGCGTAATTTCACATAACAAATGCATCAACACGATTTGCTA
>NZ_MAJV01000115.1:0-451 GCF_001691065.1 Aliivibrio sp. 1S128
TTATGCAGGCGTTATGTGTTCCCAAGGGGTAAGTATGGATATCCAGTTTAAAAGAGCTTCTGAGCTAAAATATGCTGAGTCACTAACTCAATCCAATATGGCTAGTTATTATTTAACTCGGAATATCGTTTGGGACAGCAATCTGTTTATCAACAATTGGGCTATCTTGGATAACTTTGAAATATTCGCGGATAATTATCGAGTTGGTATTGTTCGTTTTAGCTATAACAAATCGACCACTTTTCTCCGAGATTTACAGTTAAGCCGAGAATTTCACGGCAAGGGTATCGGTGCGAAAAGTCTCGATATGATTATAACTCACGCTAGACAGCATCAATCAAAAAAGTTACTTCTTCGTGTGTTCAGCGAAAATCCAGCAATCAAGTTATATAAAGAAAAAGGGTTTACGCATACCGTGGAAGTGAATGGATTAATAGAAATGGAATTTACT
>NZ_MAJV01000115.1:545-1234 GCF_001691065.1 Aliivibrio sp. 1S128
TTATGCAGGCGTTATGTGTTTATGAGGCTTAAAGGATAAAATGATAAATTTAGACGTTATAGTTAAAATAATTGGTGTGCTGGGTTTCTTTATTAGTGTGATTACATTTGTTTTAACTAGATATGAACGTCGGGCGAAATGTATAGCTGAAATAGTTGTTGGTGATTTAAGTAATTATTCGTCAGAATTAACATCTGAGACTGATCTACTTGAAGAAACGCTGAAAATACGAATTACCAATATCGGCGGGCAGCCTGTAATTTTAAAGCCTGAAACTTTTTTCTTTAGTGCTCTGAATAAAAAAATTACAAAAAATCAGAATGAATTAGATTGGTTTGGTATTAATCAATTACCATCACCACTTAATCCTGGTTGTTCTTGTGAAGTCGGAGTTATAACTGAGGGTATATTATCAATTTTAGGGTTTGAGGATTTAAAGAAATATTGCAATGAGTTAGAACATAAAAAAACTGAAATACCAATAGAGGTAGGGGTTTCAGATTTAAATAATCGTACATATAAAAGTAAGGGGTTTACTTACTATTATTACGTATACTCATTGGAAAGACACACATAACAAATGCATCAACACGATTTACTACACTCGGCATCTCAGGTTGTCGGGTGTTTCTCGTTTTAAGGCGTCAATTTTAAGTATAATTGCATAGTAGTAAACGTGTTATGCAGGC
>NZ_MAJV01000116.1:0-531 GCF_001691065.1 Aliivibrio sp. 1S128
GTTATGCAGGCGTTATGCGTTTCGGTAACATTTCATTTTCTATCATTCTTAGCGATATATTTTTTTGAGTAATCCCACAGACTTCAAATTGTGTGCTATGCATTTTATTTCTGCATCAAAGTTTTATTTTTATCACCATGTTATTTTAATTGGATGCATTCATTAAATTTGGAAATGGGAATATGACTTATAAAAAAGTACAGGAATACGTAAAAAGAGAATATAACTTTTCAGTTAAAAGTTGTTGGATAGCTCATATAAAAGAATTGAATGGGATTAAAATGAAACAAGCTCCCAACCGTCTATCATCAACGGAGAGAAAATATCCATGTCCAGAAGAAAAAATATTGGTTGTAAAGAATGCAATGAAAAAATTCGGACTGATATAATCCGTTTAGTCGTAATATTTACCATCGAATAATACGCATAACAATCGCATCAACACGATTTACTACACTCGGCATCTCAGGTTGTCGGGTGTTTCTCGTTTTAAGGCGTCAATTTTAAGTATAATTGCATAGTAGTAAACGT
>NZ_MAJV01000117.1:0-663 GCF_001691065.1 Aliivibrio sp. 1S128
GAGATTGCCGAGTGTAATAAATCGTGTTGATGCGATTGTTAACTGCGCTTCAAATTAATAATGATAGCGACAGGAAATTATTGTCAAATGTGCATCATTAACGGCATAAACTAATCGGTTGGTGTCATCAATTCTACGTGACCAAAAACCTGCCAAATTTTCTTTCAATGGCTCAGGTTTTCCAATACCTTCGAAGGGAGAACGTTTCGCATCAGTAATTAATTTATTGATGCGTTTCAGCGTTTTCTTATCCTGACCTTGCCAATACAAGTAATCATCCCAAGCATCGTCAGTCCAAGCTAACATTCGACTCATTCAAGTAAGCCTCTTTCCGTAGTTTGACCGGCATTGTATTGAGCAATTGATTTATTTAGATGAGCAGCATTAGCTGGAGAACGAGATAAATAAATCGTTTCCATTAAGCTATTATAATAATCCATAGACATCACAACTGCATCTTCAGAATCTCGACGAGTGATAACTGTGCAGTCAGCATCATTAACTACGCCATCAAGAACAGATTTAAGACCATTTCGAGCTTCAGTAAAAGAAACTATACGCATAATTACCTCTTTGTTGAGTTGTACTTAATATTGAGCAAGTCTAACTCATTAAAATTGAAATGTACAATATATTGCACAGGTAACAAAGAAGCAGTTAACG
>NZ_MAJV01000118.1:0-875 GCF_001691065.1 Aliivibrio sp. 1S128
TTTACTTGACCACTACATTAGGCATCAAAATGTCAATATAAGAATGAGTATGAAATTATATAAGTATGTCTCGGCAGATATAGCCAAGTTAATTTTAAAAAATCGAACAATTCGTTATACGCAACCTGATTTCTTGAATGATCCTTATGAAGGAGTTCGGTTTAATAAAAGCGATCTTCCAATAGAGTTATCTGACAATTTAAAATTGAACATTGAGTCTGGTGACCTTTTGGCAAAAAATATTGCAGAAGTCACAATTCAAGGTTTACAGTATAAAAAAAAGAAAATAGCAAAAGAAATAGACGTTATTCGTCTTAAAGTTGATAGTATTTTTGGTGTGTTATCTCTTTCTCGCACCCCTTATTCATTATTGATGTGGGCGCATTATGCTGATAATCATAAAGGCTGCCTTATTGAATTTGATTCAGATTTTTTACCTGCTCTAGGTAGCTCTCAAGATGTTATCGTCGATGTGGATTCGGGAGCTGTAACTTATTCTAGTGTGCCACTTGATGCTGGAATTATAGCGAAGTTGTTAATAGATGAACAAGGTTCAGAATTAGTTATTGAGCAAAAAACAGTATTACCTCATTTGCTTTATAAAAGTTTAGAATGGGCATATGAAGAGGAAATAAGATTAGTTAATAATATCACTTTAAAAGGTTATTCTTCAAAGATAACAAATGATGTGGAAAATATTTATCTCTATAATATTCCAAATAAAGCAATAACTTCGGTAACATTAGGAATGAGATGTAATGACGATGAAATATGTGAGTTAACAAAAGCAATTGGTGCCCAGGTTAGAAATGCGAGTTTAGAAGATTCGAAATTTGCAATCGCTATTAGAGATGCCTAACAATCGCATCAACACG
>NZ_MAJV01000118.1:986-1776 GCF_001691065.1 Aliivibrio sp. 1S128
GTGTTATGCAGGCGTTATGCAGTAGGGTGAAAAAGGTAAGGTATGACTAATTCTTCAATTTTTAACATCGACACAGCATCAGTATATTTTAATGAGTTAGTTTTACCCCAGTATGATGATTTTTTGAAAAACAATGCCTCTAGTCGTTATGCGCTTCTTAGTATTATGTCTTCTCATCATTTATATGAATGGGTGAATGGTAGGAAATTTGCAGTTAATGATTTTAAGTTAAGGTACCCTGATTATTCACATCTAAGTGAATACTTTGAATTAGCTAGAAGATTAACTAATGGAACAAAGCATTGTGCAAATAAAGTGAATACTAAGGTACAAACTGGATTTTCGTCTGCATTTTCATTAGGTTTTTCTAAACCGTTAATCGTAGAGCGAGATGATGGAAGTAATGTGTCGGTAGACGAATTACTGAGTAGTATTATTGGTTTTTGGAAACAGCAGCAGAATTTAATCAAATTATAAAGTGGAAGGTTTATTATGAAAACAAAATTTAATTATACTGAACATGATCAAGCAGCTTTAAATCTTCAAAATATTCGTGATTATTTAAGCTCTTTAAGTGCCGATATATCAAATGCATATGGAGCATCTTCTAAAGTCTCAAAGCTAGCTAGAGAAGCGTCAGATTTAGCTGATGAGCTTAGATTCGCTTTAGCCGATGAATTGCATAAGGAAGCACCAGTTGAATTGAAAGTTGAAGCGTTAGATTTTTATCAGCGACAAAATAAATAGTGTAGGGTAGCTTTAAAACTACTGCATAACAATCGCATCAACA
>NZ_MAJV01000118.1:1829-2526 GCF_001691065.1 Aliivibrio sp. 1S128
ATGCAGGCGTTATAACCTCAGTGGGGAAATATAGGAGTACATATGGTTGTACATAATGTAAAAAATAATAATGAACTGAATAAGTTATTTGATTCTGATGTGGTATCTATTGATGATGTAATTAATTTGTTTTTAATCACACCAAACTTAGTTTTACTCAAAGTAAACTCGTTAGCATTTTCTGAAGATGCCGCGGATGTTATTTTACTGGAAGATGCAAAAGGTCATTTCGGAACGATACAGAAAGATGGTTCCAATGTAATTCATATTTTCCAAACAGCAGACAGCATTCCTATTCAGTTACATGAGTATCGAGCATAATCGAATGGACAAATAAAGGAGAATATCATTGCCTAAGTTTACGAATGAAAGTGTTAAAGAACATTTAAAAATAGCATTAAACCCAAATATTACAAAAATAGATCATAAGAAAGCGTCAGATTTTTTAATTGAATATTATGGTGAAATCTACGATTCAAAATCAACACATCTTAAGCCTACAATTATTGCTTTGGATCATTTAACGAGGAATAAACCAACTAAGTTTAAAGAATGGTTTGTACGTCCAACATTAGTCCGTCTTTTTATTTTCTTTTTAGGTCTAGCTGTTGGTTGGGCTTTGAGTCCCGTCAACGAACAAATTCTAGAATCAAAGAAACAAGTTGAGCAACCATTAGAACGGTTATAACAAATGCAT
>NZ_MAJV01000118.1:2619-3251 GCF_001691065.1 Aliivibrio sp. 1S128
TGTTATGCAGGCGTTATGTTCTTTTCTGTTTACATGATAGGTAGTTAATAATGAATATGAATAGTGAGTCTACAGTTACATGGCGTAAGATTTGCGATATGTGTGGAAATAAATTTGAGGATTCAATGACTAAACTTTTTGGTCGTTTTCCTTGCCGTGTAAGTGACTTTAAAGTTAGTCACGGTACTTGCAAAAGCTGTAGTGAAAAACGGAAAATGCACTATAAAAAACTATTCTATGCTCGTGACTTACATTGGACATTTGATTCGATAAAAGATTATTTTGAGAAGAATCCCCCATATAAAGGACAAGAACTTATAGTGTTGGATACATCTGGAAACTTAAACACTTATACATTAGTTTATGTTGAAGTTCCTGAAAGTGGGAAGCAAAAAAGAATAATAATTGATGGATATACAAATGGCTACTCAGGACAAAGCTTTTACAGAAGTGGGAAGAATTGTTTCGCTCCAAAAGGTCAGGTTCGTTTACTTCCATACGATGAACGAATAGGGGCTTTAATTAAATCTTCTAATAAAGATTCTATACATTTAGAACTCGAAAGGATTATGTCGATAGTTGGTGAAAAAATACCGGAGACTCTTTAATACGAACATAACAAACGACTATGG
>NZ_MAJV01000119.1:0-46935 GCF_001691065.1 Aliivibrio sp. 1S128
AAGATTAGGGCTTTTTTACGCCTGTCTAAAAATAAAGAGATGCTGAATAGACACTGCGGAGTGGTAGTTCAGTTGGTTAGGCTTTTTTACGCCTGTCTAAAAGTAAAATGATGCTAAATAGACACTGCGGAATGGTAGTTCAGTTGGTTAGGCTTTTTATTGGAGAGCTTAGCGGCCAGTCACGCCGGGGGACGTGTCGCTTTCAAGGTTAATAGAAAGTCCCGTTAACGTAGCCACTATTTTAAAAAGCCCTAATCGAAAGATTAGGGCTTTTTAACGTCTATAGAAACGTATTTAACGGTATAAACACGGTTAAATGACATTAGTTAAGCTTTCTCATCCCTCTTTCATCCTGTATTCTTTTAGCATTGCTATTTCAAGGATGACATCATGCACTTTAAATCACTTTTACTTCCTGCTTTATGTCTTTTTATTTCACCTTTGGTTTTCGCAGAGCAAACTCGTCCTAAAATAGGCCTTGTACTTGCTGGGGGTGGGGCAAAAGGTGCCGCCCATATTGGTGTACTTAAAGCATTAGAAGAGATGCATATTCCTATAGATTACATTACTGGTACTAGTATGGGGGCTTATGTCGGTGGTCTTTATGCATCAGGGATGAGTGCTGATGAGATAGCCGTGTTCATTGATACTGTTGATTGGAATAGTGGTTTTGTTGATAAAGTAGAACGAAGTGAAAGAGAAATAAGGGATAAAGAATATGAAGACCGCTACCAAATAGGAACGGATATTGGTTTTTCATTTACAGAACTAAAAGCACCAAAAGGATTCGTTCAAGGCCAAAATATGGCCAAAATTCTTCGCACAACCTCAGGTAATGTCTCTTATTTACAATCGTTTGATGATCTTCCTATTCCTTTTAGGGCTGTAGCAACGGACATTGAAAAATTGGAACCTGTTGTTTTAGATAAAGGCAATTTAGCTGAAGCAATGATGGCTAGTATGTCAGTGCCTGGAGCCTTACCCCCTGTTGAATATGAAGGTCGTTTACTCGTCGATGGCGGCAGTGTAAATAATATGCCTGTAGATGTTGCTAGAGAGATGGGGGCAGATATCATCATAGCTGTAGATATTGGTTCTGATTATTTAGAAGCCGAAGATATATCAAGTTATTTATCGGTAATGGGGCAGCTAACAAACTATATAGTAAAAAATAGTACTAAACAGCAAGAAGCCCTACTGAACAATAACGATATTTTTCTTGCTCCAAATGTCGGTAAAATGGATACGGCAGAATTCGACAAAATGCCTTTTGCTTATGGAAAGGGTTACGATATTGCTTATGAACAGCATTTAAATCTAAATAAGTTAGTACTACCAGCCTCAGAATACCAAGCGTATTTAAGTGAAAAAGAGAAAAAAACCAGTAAATTAAAACGTGGTAATAATCTTAAAATAGATCATGTGACACTGAATAATAATAGTTCATACAGTGAACGCATGTTATTGGAATATCTTCAAATAGATGAAGGTAAAACTTATTCTTCAGATCAATTAGAGGAAAAAGTCAGAGCGTTATATACGATTGATAGATTTGAAAGAATTGATTATTTTTACCAAACAACCAGTGATGGGGCTACGGAATTAGTTGTTGATGTTAATGAGAAAAGTTGGGGGCCAAACTATTTAGATTTTCGATTCTCATTAGAGGATGATTTTTATAATGAAAGTAAATATTCCTTAGGTTTCTCAATTAATTTTACGGATATTAATATTATAGGGCTGTCTGAGAATAGCTCTGAATTAAGAACGAATTTCGAGTTAGGTACAGATAAGTTGATGCAAGCCGAACTGTATACTCCTTTTCTTAGTAACCAGTTATTATTTTCTTCTTTAAAAGGTACTTATAGCGTAACTCAAACTCAGTTTAGAGCAACGCCTACTCTTGATAATATAGATAATTATCTGCCGACTGAATACAATGAATTTGAATTTGAAGCTTCTCTAGGTATACAACCAGCGCTTTGGAGTGATTTTAGAATCGGGGGGAGATATACAACAGGTGATTTGGTTTTAAATATTATACCTGACTTTAATAGTAACTATGAAAGAAAAGGGATATTCGCACAATATCGTTTAGATACATTAGACAATTTTACTTTTCCAACGAAAGGATTTTATTTATTTTCTGAGTATTTATACAGTGAAGATACATTCGGAGAATTAACTAGTAGTGATACGAAAGATGATTCAGTTGTTGAACTAACCGTTAATGGTCGATTTGCTTATACCATAAAACGTCATACTTTAGTCGTGCATGGAGAGTATGGGGTTGTTGAAAATAAAAATGGAGGAATTTCTCTTGAGCCTAAATCTCTCGGTGGTTTTTTGCATTTATCAGGAATATCAAAAGACAGTTTATCTGGCGAAAACTTGGCATTTGCAAGTTTAGTATATCGTTATCGCTTAATGGATAATGATTTTGGATTATTCCAGTCACCTATATACTTAGGAAGCTCTATTGAGCAAGGAAGTGTGTGGAATGACGAGCATTTTAGTGATGCTCCTATGTATACTGCGGGCTCCATTTTTGCCGGAATAGATTCACCAATAGGCCCTATCATTTTGGCTTATGGCAGAACAGAGCAAAATCATGAATCAGTATATTTAAGCATTGGTGCAACATTATAATGTTTAAAAGTGAGTCATAAGTCGTATGTTGTTTGATGTGATGAGATTTTAATTTTAAGTTAAATTTGGTATCATCTCGCCACATTTTTAGTCTATATCGACATCATATTCTCTTGTTTTATTGAGATTTATAACAGTATTTAAAAGTTAATGGATATAAACTGAATCGTTTCCAAGGATGTTTACTCATTAAGAGTAGACCAGAAAGTGAGGAATTAAGTCGTGCTTGAAGCTTATCGTAAACACGTCGCAGAACGTGCTTCTGAAGGTGTGGTCCCAAGACCATTAAATGCTGAACAAGTAGCAGCATTGGTTGAACTAGTAAAGAATCCGCCACAAGGTGAAGAAGAAGTCATTCTTGATTTACTAGAAAATCGAATTCCCCCAGGTGTTGATGAAGCCGCTTATGTTAAAGCTGGTTTCTTAACTGCAATTACAAAAGGCGAAGTGGAGTCTCCATTAGTTAGCAAAGCAAAAGCGACTGAATTGCTTGGTACTATGCAAGGTGGTTATAACATTGAATCTCTAGTATCTTTACTAGATGATGCTAAGCTTGCTCCTATCGCTGTAAAAGCACTGTCTCATACTCTACTTATGTTCGATGCGTTCTACGATGTAGAAGAGAAAGCGAAAGCAGGTAACGCATCAGCACAACAAGTACTGCAATCTTGGGCTGATGCTGAATGGTTTACAGCTAAAAACAAAGTATCAGAAAAGATAACCGTTAAAGTATTTAAAGTTACTGGTGAAACTAATACCGATGACTTATCTCCTGCGCCAGATGCGTGGTCACGACCTGATATTCCAGTACACGCAAAAGCTATGCTGAAGATGGAGCGTGATGGTATTACACCTGACGATCAAGGCAGTGTTGGTCCAATTACTCAAATTGAAGATATGCAAAAAGACGGTATTCCACTGGCTTACGTTGGTGATGTTGTCGGTACTGGTTCTTCACGTAAATCTGCAACAAACTCAGTACTTTGGTTTATGGGCGACGATATCCCTTATGTGCCAAACAAGCGTACAGGCGGTGTTTGTTTAGGAGGTAAAATCGCACCAATCTTCTATAACACAATGGAAGATTCGGGCGCACTACCGATCGAATTAAATGTACAAGACATGAATATGGGCGACGTTATTGATATCTACCCTTATGAAGGTGTTGTTCGTAAAGATGGTGTAGATATCTCAAGCTTTGAACTAGGAAAAGTTCTTCTAGATGAAGTACGTGCCGGTGGTCGTATTCCATTAATTATCGGTCGTGGTTTAACAGGCCGAGCTCGTGATTCTCTTGGCTTAGCTGAAACTGACTTATTTGCTAAACCTATCGATCCTTTAGCTTCTGATAAAGGTTATACACTAGCTCAGAAGATGGTTGGTAAAGCGTGTGGTGTTGAAGGTGTACGTGCTGGTCAGTACTGTGAACCTAAGATGGCAACGGTTGGTTCTCAAGATACAACAGGGCCAATGACTCGTGATGAGCTTAAAGATCTCGCGTGTCTTGGCTTCTCGGCTGATCTTGTAATGCAGTCATTCTGTCATACATCGGCTTATCCAAAACCAGTAGATGTAAACACTCACCATACGCTACCTGATTTCATCATGAACCGTGCGGGTGTTTCACTGCGTCCGGGTGATGGTGTTATCCACTCATGGCTAAACCGTATGTTATTGCCTGATACCGTAGGTACTGGTGGCGATTCACATACACGTTTCCCTCTAGGTATTTCATTCCCTGCAGGTTCAGGCCTTGTAGCATTTGCTGCTGCGACGGGTGTTATGCCTCTGGATATGCCTGAATCAATTTTGGTTCGTTTTAAAGGTGAAATGCAACCAGGTATTACATTACGTGATCTTGTTCATGCAATCCCTTATTACGGTATTCAGCAAGGCCTATTAACAGTAGCCAAAGCGGGTAAGGTTAATGAATTCTCTGGTCGCGTATTAGAGATTGAAGGTGTTGAACATTTATCAGTAGAGCAAGCATTTGAGCTTTCGGATGCGTCGGCAGAGCGTTCAGCTGCAGGTTGTACTGTTAAGTTATCTCAAGAGTCGATTGAAGAATACTTGAAATCGAACATCGTTATGCTGAAGTGGATGATTGCAGAAGGCTATGGTGATGTACGTACGATTGAGCGTCGTGTGACAGCCATGGAAGAATGGTTAGCGAATCCAGAGCTAATGGAAGCAGATAAAGATGCGGAATATGCGCATGTAATAGATATTGATCTTGCCGATATTAAAGAACCAATTCTTTGTGCTCCAAATGATCCTGATGATGCTCGTTTACTTTCAGAAGTTCAAGGTACAGAAATTGATGAAGTGTTCATTGGTTCTTGTATGACGAATATTGGTCATTTCCGCGCCGCAGGTAAAATGCTAGAAGAGTTTAATGGCTCTCTAAGTACTCGTTTATGGGTTGCTCCACCGACGAAAATGGATAAAGATCAACTAATAGAAGAAGGCTACTACGGGATCTTTGGTCGTGCTGGGGTTCGTATTGAAACTCCGGGTTGTTCTCTATGTATGGGTAACCAAGCCCGTGTTGCTGATAAAGCAACAGTAATGTCGACATCAACACGTAACTTCCCGAACCGTTTAGGTAATGGTGCTAATGTTTATCTAGCGTCTGCTGAGTTATCTGCGGTTGGAGCGATTCTAGGTCGAATTCCAACGCAAGCTGAGTATTTAGAATATGCTCAAAAAGTGAATGCAACAGCAGCAGATACATACCGTTATTTGAATTTCCATAAAATGGGTCAATACACAGACAAAGCAGATACGGTTATTTTCCAAGAGCCGGCTTAATCTTAGTTTATTAATAAAAAAAGCAGCCAAATCGGCTGCTTTTTTATTGTATATTATTTAATAACGTATCTAATGTGTTCTTATTAAAAACGAATTACATCATTTTTTAGCATTGATAGAGTAAATAGAAGCTACGTTTCTTGCTGTATTTTCAACATTTATTGCCGCTTCTTTTAGTGCGATGTCTAATGATACAGAGCGAGGGACAACACTAAATACCGCATCAATACCGTAATCATGAACAACGGCACAATCGTCAGATAAACAACCAGCAATACCAATAACAGGTAAGTTATATTTTTTCGCAGTCCTAGCTACGCCAATGGGTGTTTTACCATGGATGGTTTGGCTATCGATACGACCTTCACCTGTAATCACTAAATCAGCATTAGACAACACATCACTTAAATTAACCGCATCCATTACGATTTCGATACCAGGGCGAAGTGTCGCGTCAAATAGCCCAAGCAGTGCAGCACCAAGGCCGCCAGCAGCACCTGCGCCAGCTGTATTTTTAACGTCTTTATTTAACTGCTTCTTCATTACGTCAGCGTAATGATTTAGGTTATTATCAAGTTGGTTAGCTATCTCTGGAGTTGCCCCTTTTTGTGGGCCAAAGATAAACGAGGCACCTTTAGGGCCGCATAATGGGTTATCAACATCACAAGCGACTTCTAATAGAATATTATCTAATCGAGGATCTTTATTACTCACATCGATAGTGGCTAGGTTTACTAATGATCCACCACCAAAAATAAGATCGTTACCTTCTTGGTCTAATAGTTTAATACCAAGAGCTTGAGCCATACCAATACCACCATCATTAGTCGCACTGCCACCAATACCAACGATGATATGTTTAACGCCTTTGTCTAGCGCCGCTTTAATTAATTCACCGGTACCATAGCTTGTCGTATGTAATGGATTACGATGTTCTGGTGCGACAAGATGAAGGCCTGAGGCTGCTGCCATTTCAACAATGGCCGTTTTACCATCACCCAATAAGCCATAAAAACCAGTAACCGTATTTCCAAGAGGAGCTGTGACTTGGCATTCAATAATTGATCCGCCAGTAGCATCGATTAGAGATTGAACTGTACCTTCACCTCCATCAGCCATTGGTAATTTTATGTATTCAGCATTTGGCAGCACTTGTTTAAAACCAGCTTCAATTGCAGTAGCAACTTCCATTGCGGTTAAACTTTCTTTGTATGAATCGGGAGCAATAACAATTTTCATAATAAAGCCTTATTAAACAAATAAACCAAAGACGCCAAAAATAAGAGTAGAAACGGTAGCGATCATAAGACCGACTGCTGATTCGTAAGGGATTAGTTTTAAACGTTCTTTCATATCCATGTGAACTGCGCCACCTGTTGCATGAAAGAAGCTACCATGCGGCATGTGATCTAATACTGTCGCACCTGCGTGGATCATTGCAGCACCAGCAAGAGCAGGAACACCAAGCTCTAGAATAGTATGGCTAAATACACTTGCAGCAACAGCAGTTCCTGCTGTAGTTGATGCTGTTGCGAGTGACATCATTGCACCAGAAATTGGTGCTAATAAATAAGAAGGAAGACCTGATGCGGTTAATACTTCAATTAACCCTGACTTAAGGCCTGAGTTCGCAATAATACCAGCAAGAGTACCAGTACCAAGCAGCATTACTGCCACTGGAGCCATACGAGAAAGTCCAGATATCGCAAAATGGTTGGTATCTCTAAAGCGGCCCATAGCGACTGCACCAAGTAAGCCACCAAGTGGAAGGGCAATTAAAGGGTCAACATTAATTCCAGCGATAGGGCGTAAAGCAAGAAGACTGATAGCAACAAGAGGAGCTACGATTGAGGCAACAAAAGTTGGTAAGCGAGAATGGTCAACTGAAACAACCTCATGTTCTTGAACTTTACTGCCTTTATTTACTAATCTTTTGGCGATGAAATAGGCAAAAACTAAGCCGAATAAGCCAGGGATAACACCCGCAGCCATTACTGAAGTTAGGGGAACATTAAATGCGTCAGCAGCTGCAATAGCGTTTGGATTTGGTGACATTACGTTACCCGCTTTACCACCACCAACCATAGCTAATAGAATGGCCATTTTTGAAAGGTCAGCACGACGTGCAATAGCAAGTGCAATCGGAGCTACGGTAATAACAGCAACATCAACAAAAACACCTACGGCTGTTAGGATCATTGTCGCTACAGCTAAAGCAAGTAAAGCTCGAGTTTCGCCGACTTTTTTTACAATGGTTTCTGCAATAGAGGTTGCCGCGCCTGATTCGATTAGAACACCAGCAAGCACGCCAGCGGCTAAAATACGAAGTACGGCAGTAACAATACCTTGAGCACCGCCAATCATTAGGTTTACCGTGTCAGTCAGAGAGACTCCACCAACAATACCACCAATTAAAGCACCAATGATCATGCCATACGCTGGTGGTACTTTTTTCAAAATAAGTGTAATTGCAACGATTAGGGCAGACAGAGCACCTAGGGTAGATACTTCAATCATATTACTATTCCATTTAATAATTAAGACGTCAGTAATCTAACTTTAACTGTGAAAATAAGCTTTAGACAAGTGAACAAAAGTTGCTATGTAATAGTTATAAATACTGTGCAGGTGCACAATTACGTATTTTTATTTATAAGCTAACACCGAAAGATATAAATAAGTTTTATCCTTTATCTTATTGATATCTAATGAAGTTTCTTTTTCTATTTTATCTAGTCGATAACGTAGTGTATTACGATGAATATGAAGAACCTTACAGGTTTGAGCTGAATCACAATTATGATTAAAAAAGGTACGTAAGGTTTTCAGTAAGATGCCTTTTGTATCATTTTCGGTGAGCTTTTTAATAGGCAGTATTAATTGCTCGGCTCTCCACGTATCTGATTGCAAGCCGTCAATGAGTACAGGTAAGATATTATCTTGGTAAAATAGAATACGACTTTTGGTATTTACCGTTCTCATTGTCGCTTTTGCTGTCATGTAAGATTGCGCTAATCCTTCTAAATTAGGAAAATAATCACCAAGAGCAATCTTTATCGTGAATTTTTCATCATGAGAGATCCGTTGAAAAAGTTGGCGAATACGTTTCTCTTCGTGGGATCGATTCCAGCTCGTATCTGTTAGTGTAATCGGTTTTAAAACGACGACCTCATTTAGAGTTACAGAACTAATGGCAACTAAATTATCTCTTTCAGGGAATTCAAGTAAGTGAACTAATTTTTGTAAATGAGTAAGTGATAGGTTTTCGCCATTAAATGAATCGACTTTAATGATAGTTGCAATTCGAGGTTGATTAAGATCTAGCTCTAATCGTTCAGCAATTGAATACAGCTGCTGGGTATTGAGATCTGAAGGTTGGATAAGTTGCAGCACTAACTCTTCTTTATGTCGTTTACTCCATTGTATCTCTGTCATTAAAGCAGCTTGCTCAATAATCAGCTCTGCAGTCATTTTTACTAATTCACCATATTGTTGTATGTCAGTCAGTTCACCTGAAATACCAACGACACCAATAACGTTATTTTGAAAAATGATTGGAAGATTGATCCCGGCCTTTACCCCTCGTAATTGTTGAGCCGTAGAATGATCTATTTCAACAATTCTATTTTCATTAATAGCTAAAATTGCGCCTTCATGACGGCAATTAAGTCGAGCAGGATCGCCAGAGCCAATAATTACGCCATATTCATCCATGACATTGACTGAGTGCTTAATTATTTTCATGGTTCGTTCAACAATTTGTTTTGCGATCATTGTGGTTAATTGCATGATTCGGTCTCTTTCATCATGGATAGGGGACTTAACTATAAAAATACTAGGGATAGGATTATACTTGAGGAAAATAGCTCAGCATTGTCTTTGGTTAAAAACGTGTGAGCTAACGTCAATTATCGTAAGGGTTTCCGATGGATTACGAATTTAAAAAAAATACACTAGATGGTACTTATCATGCGAATTTCTCTATGGGGCATGAAGCCATGGGGCGTTGGTTAGTGGAAGATGTCTCAAAAGATACCGAATTATTGGCGGAGTTGTACAAGCAAATAGCAGCAGTAAAGAATACTCAAGATGAGTGGAAGCGTTCGGGGCAAGTAATGACTCTAATTCTTACAGATCAAGAAGTTATCGTTCAAGAAAACGCATTGTTTGAAGATTCTGAAGAGGAATTTGAAGAAGATATACATATGTATGACGATGAATGTGTATCAGTCTGTGGTCTAGAAGATTTTGAAACTATGCTTCAAAGTTGGGAAGCATTTATTCGACGCTTTTAATTCGTCTTCTAATTGCTCATTATTTGGGAAAGGCTGCACTTATTTAGTGCAGCCTTTTTTTATTTTAGAACAAAATAAATTTAACTTGTTGATTATTATTATTTTTAAAACTTGGCACACGAATTGGATTATTAATTATAAGTTACAAATAATTCGAAGGATTGAATCATGAAAATAATTAATGCCATTATAAAACCATTTAAATTAGATGATGTTCGTGAAGCTCTTGCTGATGCAGGCGTTGATGGAATGACGGTTTCTGAAGTGAAAGGGTTCGGTCGTCAAAAAGGTCATACCGAATTATATCGAGGTGCTGAGTATCAAGTAGATTTTCTACCAAAAGTTAAATTAGAAATAGCGGTTCAAGCTGAGCATGTTGATAACATTATTGAAGCGATAACCAAAGCGGCACATACCGGGAAAATTGGCGACGGAAAGATTTTCGTTTATGACCTTCAGCAAGCAGTACGTATTCGTACTGGTGAAACTGACACTGAAGCACTTTAAGGATAAAGGACAATATTATGGAACTTTCAACAACAGTATCAGAACTTCGTTATGCCCTAGACACCTTTTTCTTCTTAATGTCAGGCGCATTGGTAATGTGGATGGCCGCAGGTTTTGCTATGTTAGAAGCCGGGTTAGTTCGCTCAAAAAATACGACAGAAATTTTAACTAAGAACCTTTGTTTGTATGCCATTGCTTGTACAACTTATTTAGTTGTCGGTTATAACATCATGTATGTCGATAACACAGAAGGTGGTTTTATTCCTTCTATAGGAGCTTTAATCGGAACTCAATCAGAAGGGGCGGATCACTCTTTAGAGTCAGACTTCTTTTTCCAAGTAGTTTTTGTTGCAACGGCAATGTCAGTCGTTTCAGGAGCAGTTGCTGAGCGTATGAAACTGTGGTCTTTTCTTGTTTTCTCTGTAATTTTAACTGCATTTATTTACCCAATGGAAGGCTACTGGACATGGGGTGGTGGTTTCTTATCTGAAGCAGGTTTTAGTGATTTTGCAGGTTCTGGTATTGTTCATATGGCAGGTGCTTCAGCTGCTCTTGCTGGTGTTTTGTTGCTCGGTGCTCGTAAAGGTAAATATGGTAAGAAAGGCCAAATTTACCCTATTCAAGGTTCAAATATGCCATTAGCGACTTTAGGTACCTTCATTTTATGGTTTGGTTGGTTTGGCTTTAATGGTGGTTCTCAATTAATGTTATCAGACTTTGAGAATGCAACTGCTGTAGGTCAAATATTCTTAAATACCAATGCGGCAGCCGCTGCGGGGGCAATAACGGCGTTATTTGTCTGTAAAACAACATGGGGTAAAGCTGATTTAACAATGGTATTAAATGGTGCATTAGCTGGGCTTGTAGCAATTACCGCGGATCCTTTATCTCCATCTCCTTTAGCCGCCGTTAGTATTGGTGCAATTGCTGGAGTTCTCGTTGTCTTTAGTATTGTAGCGTTTGATAAAATTAAAATTGATGATCCAGTTGGTGCAATTTCAGTACACGGTGTATGTGGATTGTTTGGTTTAATGATGGTACCGGTGAATAATGCTGATGCTACTTTTGGAGCTCAATTATTTGGAGCAATAGTCATCTTTGCTTGGGTGTTTGGTGCAAGTCTGGTGGTTTGGGCAATACTTAAAGCGACAATGGGTATTCGAGTAACTGAAGATGAAGAATTAGAAGGAATGGATGTACACGATTGTGGTATTGATGCCTATCCGGAATTTGTTAGTGTGAAATAAAATATCACGTAAATGATTTGTTACATCTTTTAAGCCTCAATTCTTCGGTATTGAGGCTTTTTGCTATAAAAAGCGCCTGAGATCATTGCCATTTAGAAATTGCTTTGTATAATATCGATATTGATAAGTATTCTTATTACCATTTGTAACTAGAGATTTTAAAGGAATATCATGAAAAAGTTATTATCAGTTTCTGCATTAATTGCAGGCGTGTTCGCACCAAGTGTTATGGCTGCCGAAGAAGTTAATGTTTACTCTTATCGCCAACCGTTCCTTGTTGAACCAATGTTTAAAGAGTTTACCAAAGAGACTGGTATTAAAGTTAATGTGAAATTTGCTAAGAAAGGTCTAGCTGAAAAATTAGCTCAAGAAGGTGAGTTAAGCCCTGCCGATGTCGTTCTAACTACTGATATTAGCCGTTTAGCGGAACTAACAAACAAAAGCTTAGTTCAGCCTGTTGATAGTAAAACGATTGATGCAAATGTACCTGCTCAATACCGCGATACAGATAATGAGTGGTTCGCATTAACTTTACGTGCTCGTAATGTATATTCATCTCGTGATCGTGTTGGTAAATTAGGCGCTGATTTTGATTATGCGGATTTAGCTAACCCAGAGTGGAAAGGCAAAATTTGTACTCGCAGCGGTAAGCACCCTTACAATGTATCTCTTGTATCTTCTATGATTGCTCATCATGGTGAAGCAGAAGCAAAAACATGGTTGGAAGGCGTAAAAGCAAACCTAGCTCGTAAACCTCAAGGTAATGACCGCGCACAAGTTAAAGCGATTAAAGAAGGTCTTTGTGATGTCGCTTTAGGCAATAGCTACTACCTAGGTAAGATGGTTAATGATCCTAAGCAAGTATCATGGGCTGAATCGGTATACATTAACTTCCCTAACCAAAACACAGATGGTACTCACGTAAACATCAGTGGTATGGCGATGGCTAAATACGCACCAAATAAAGATAATGCATTAAAACTAATGGAATTCTTAACGGGTGATGTAGCACAAGGTATGTATGCGGAAGTTAATTATGAATACCCAGTAAAACCGGGTGTTAAACGTTCAGAGCTCGTTGCATCTTGGGGCGAGTTTAAAGCCGATACTCTATCTTTAGATGCTATTGCAGATAACCATACAAAAGCAATCAAGCTTCTAGATGAAGTTAAGTTTGATCTTTAATTTGATATTTATTATTGGTGAGGTAACAATACCTCACCATTTAAAAAGAGCCTTGCAGTTTAGGCAATGAAAGAAAAATTATTATTCTGGAAAACCAGTAGTTGGAGTTTATCTCTATTGCTGGTTTTGCCGATCTTAGCGATCCTATATACCGCACTAGGTAATACCGATGATATCTTTACTCATCTGTTTAATACCGTGTTACCTACCTATACGTTAAATACGGTTCTATTAGTATTTGGTGCGATGTTCTTTTCCTTAATTTTAGGTGTCCCCTCTGCATGGTTTATGGCCATGTGCCGTGTTCCTTCCTCTTCAATATTACAATGGGCATTAGTGCTTCCTTTGGCTATGCCTGCTTATATTGTGGGATATATCTATACCGATTGGCTTGATTTTGCTGGACCAATTCAAGTATTACTCCGAGATATTACCGGATGGCAATCTTATGGTGATTATTGGTTCCCAGATATTCGAACCTTAACTGGCGCCATTCTTGTGATGTCTTTGGTGCTATACCCATACGTATATTTACTTGCTCGTGCTGCATTTATGGAGCAAAACATCAGCTTGCTACAATCGGCACGCTTATTAAAATGTACTCCTTGGGAGAGCTTTAAGCGCATATCATTACCTCTTGCAAGGCCTTCTATTGCGGTTGCTTTATCTTTAGTAGCGATGGAAGCGTTAGGGGATTTTGGCACAGTTAGCTATTTTGCAGTAAATACATTAACGACGGCAGTTTATGATACGTGGTTAGGTTATTCAAATTTGAATGCCGCAGCTAAAGTGTCTGCGTTTATGTTGATGGGGATTTTATTGTTGATCAGCGGTGAGCGTTATAGTCGTCGTAAACAAAAAATGTTCCAAGAGAAGTTTAATACCAACGAAGAGTTTCAATATGAGCTTCATGGTTGGAAAAAGTGGGGCGCATTTACTTGGTGCTGGGGATTAGTTTCTATTGCTTTTATCTTTCCGCTATTACAGTTAATTAGTTACTCTTTTCATTACTTTGAAGAAAGTTGGACTGCTGAATTTCAAGAGTATGCGTTAAATAGCTTATACGTCTCTTCGATTGCAGCCATTATCGCTGTAATTATTGCTTTGGTGGTGAATTTTTTACATCGTCTACAACCGAATAATAAGTGGAGTGTTATGCCAATGCGTTTGGCATCTCTTGGTTATGCAGTTCCCGGAACGGTGCTTGCTATTGGTGTTATGTTACCAATGATTGGGTTAGATCATTTGGTTAATGATATTTCAAAACAATTAGGTTTTGGGATGGTTGGGTTAATATTCTCCGGATCAATCTTTGCGTTAATTTTTGCATCGGTAACTCGTTTTTCTGCGGTTGCGATTGGCTCAATTGAAAGTAATTTAAATAAAATCCCACCGTCATTAGATATGGCATCACGTACTTTAGGTTGTGGAACGTGGTCTATGTTACGTCGAGTTCATTTTCCATTAATTCGTCGTGGCTGTTTAATCGCTGGTTTGTTGGTGTTTATAGAAACAATGAAAGAGTTGAATGCAGCACTGTTATTGCGCCCATTTAACTTTGAAACACTAGCCACTTATGTATTTAATTTTGCTTCTGATGAGCAATTAGAAATTGCAGCAATGCCTGCAGTATTATTGGTTTTAGTTGGCTTGATCCCATTGATCATAGTTAACCGTTCTCTGGAGCAACATCATTAATGAATTCTGCATTATCTATTTCTAATTTAACTTGTAGCTATCATGATCAGGATATTTTATCCCAGTTATCTTTGGATGTTGAATCTGGTGAAATCGTTTGTTTATTAGGTGCAAGTGGTTGCGGTAAAACAACATTACTTAAAGCTATTGCGGGGCTTTTGCCTTTATCTAAAGGTGAGATGAACCTTAATGGAAAGGTAATTACAGACCGTAATACGTGGTTACCACCAGAGCAGAGAAATATTGGTATGATCTTTCAAGATTATGCATTGTTTCCGCATCTTACCGTAAGTGAAAATATTGGTTTTGGCTTAAAAAAATGGGAAAAGCAACGAGCAACGGATAAAGTTGAATCAATGCTTCATCTTGTTCATTTAAGTGGATTTGGTGATCGTTACCCACACCAATTATCTGGGGGCCAGCAACAGCGTGTTGCGATTGCAAGAGCGTTAGCTAGCGAACCAGATCTTCTATTATTGGATGAACCCTTTTCTAATATTGATACTCAAGTTCGACATGATTTAATTAAAGAGATCCGCCGTATTTTTAAAGCACAAGGTGTGACGGCTATTTTCGTTACTCATAGCCGTGAAGAAGCGTTTGCTTTCTCTGATAAATTAGCGGTAATGAATCATGGTGTGATTGAGCAATTCGGTAGTGCAAATGATTTATATTATTCACCAAACAGTCGCTTCGTTGCTGATTTCTTAGGTGGTGGCTCTTATGTATCAGGTATGATTGGCCTGGATGGGAACATTGAAACTGCGGTTGGATTGATCTCTTGTGGCCGTAGTACTGAAGATGCAAATAAGAAAGCGAATGTTTTACTTCGCCCACAAAACATTACGTTATATAGAGACGCGTCAGGCAGTGCTATTGTTAAAGAATTACAATTTATGGGTGATACGTGCCGATATGTAATTGAAGATGACGGGACGCAATTAATTGGCGTATCTAATGATTCTTTATCTAATGGTGAGAAAGTAAGGGTAGAAATAAAGCCTCATTGTCCAATCGTATTTATTCAAGAGAACAATTAAAAATTTTAGATAAAAAGAACCCAGCTAATCGACTCAAGTATTAGCTGGGTTAAGTCTTTAGAGGCGTATTTTTATTAAAAATACGTAGGAAACTAAAGAGAAAGGAAAGCTTTCATTTGATTCAGTACTTTTTCTGCTGTCAATTTGTCTTCCATTTCAGCAAAAATTCGTAGTAATGGTTCAGTTCCTGAGAAACGAGCAATCACCCAACCCCCATTTTTAAAATAGACTTTTGCGCCATCTTCATAGCTTACTTTCTCTATTTCATATTCAAATTCAGGCAGTTGCTTTTCGATATAAATTTTATTGTAAAGGGCTTCTTTTCCACTTGCTTTAAAAGTACAGTCGCCTTCGGCAGTGTAGGCATAACCATATTTAGCATAAATTTCATCAAGCATTTCAGAGAGTTTTTTGCCTGTAACACTGATCATTTCAACTAATAAACTTGAAGCAAATACGCCATCTTTACCTTTGATATGACCGCGAATAGTTAACCCACCCGAGCTTTCGCCACCAAGTAGAGAATCATCCGCTTCCATTTGTGAACTGATATGCTTAAAGCCTACAGGAACCTCAAAGCTTTTCTCGCCGTGATCTGCTGCGACTTTATCTAATAAGTGCGTGGTTGCGATATTACGTACGACAGAGCCTTTCCAGCCTTTGTACTCAAGTAGGTAATAATAAAGCAGTAATAGCACTTCATTTGGATGAATAAAGTGACCTTTTTCATCAATGATACCTAAGCGGTCAGCATCACCATCAGTACCGATACCAATATCGTAACCATCATGAGCGACTAAGTGCTTTAAGCGATAAAGTGTGGCTGCATTTGGGGATGGCATAAGACCGCCAAAAGAAGGGTTTTCGCCATCATTAATCACATCAACATCACAACGAGCACTGATTAACACCGTTTGTAAGGCATTTTTTGCAACCCCAAACATAGGATCAATTAGTACGCGTAAGTTGGCTTTTTTAATTGATGCCATATCAATTTTATCGATGATTGAATCAACAAAATCGTTCATTGGGTTGATGATTTCAATACAACCATCATTTAGCGCTTCTTCAAAATCGACACTGCTAACATCTTGTTGCGTTAGGTGAGAAATTTGTTGTTCAATCTTTTGTGTGATGATTTCATCGGCATCACGACCGCCTTCAATAAAGACTTTAATGCCATTATAATCTGCTGGGTTATGAGAGGCAGTGATACAAGCTGAGTAGATACAACCCATTTCTTTGGCTTGAAACATCACAATAGGTGTTGGGACAAATCTATCAATAAAGCTGACTTTTATGCCGTTTGCTGCAATAACTTCAGCGAACCATTTACCTGCTTTATCTGAAAGAAAACGACGGTCATAACCAATAACAAAGCCATTTTTTTGAGCTTGTTCATTGATCATAATGTTTGATAGTGCTTGAGCGACAAGACGTACATTGTCTTTAGTAAACTCTTCACCGATGAAAGCGCGCCATCCGCCAGTACCAAATTGGATCATAGTAAATTCCTTTTAGAGTAAAGTGCTTAATAAAAAGCACCTTACTTTTGTCACTATATTAGGCCGTTAATTAAACGAACTAACCCATAATAACGATAACGTCATTAACACTGCCTTCCGCTTGGACTGGAACTGCACCGTTAACGTCTTCGCCATTAATCGAGATTGATTGCACGCCTTTACTTACTGAATTCGGGTTTTTCACTTGAATGTTGTAAGTCGCGCCACGCCATTGACGAGTTACTGAGAACTCAGGCCAATCTGTTGGGATACAAGGATCAACGGTTAAACCTTCAAAGCCAACACGAACACCAAGAATAAAGTTAGTTACCGCGAAGTAAGCCCAACCAGAAGTACCTGTTAACCAAGGGTGATTAGCACGACCATGATCTTGATGATCTTTACCCATGATAAACTGTACGTATGAGTATGGTTCAGCTATACGTGTTTCAATCATGTCATTTTGGTTGTATGGGTTTAGTGCATCGTAGAACTTCATTGCACGGTCACCACGACCTAGTTTTGCTTCTGCTACCCAAGCCCATGGGTTTGGGTGAGAGAAGATAGCACCATTCTCTTTTACGCCTTGGTAAACACGAGTAACAAAACCAATGTCATCATTTGGTGTTGAGAATGAAGGTGAATTTAGGTGTAAACCGTATTCAGAGAATAAGTTCTCATCAACGGCATCCATTGCTTTTTCACCACGTTCTTGAGATACAGCACCAGATAAAACCGCTAATGTGTTTGATTCAAGATGAACGCGGCCTTCAGTTTGCTGTGCTGTACCAATTTTGTCGCCATCTTTGGTTAGACCACGAATGTACCAGCCGCCTTCTTCATCCCAAAGGTGAGTTTCACACGCTTCGCGTACGTTAGCTGCCATTTCCGAGTATTTCGATATATCAGCATCATTGTTACGGAATTTAGCTAAATCTAAGAATTCTTCTAATGCCCAGAAATGTAAGAATGAAACCATTGATGATTCGCCACCACCTAAGTTTAGGCAGTCATTCCAATCAGCGCGTAAACCTTTACAAATACCAGTACGGCCAACGTATTCTGCAGAGAAATCTAATGCTGCTTTCATGTGCTCATAAACTGTTGCGTCACCGCCATCAGCGTATGGGATCACTTCATCGAAGAAAGAGTGTTCACCGGTTTCCATTACATATTTGATGATCGTTGGAACGATCCATAAATGGTCATCAGAACAGGTATCTTCAATGCCGTGGATCTTATCGTCATCCGATGGTGTTGGAACTACCGTTGGTGATTTTGATGGAACAACGTCTGCTTTCTCAGGATCAAACCAGTCAGGATCAAATAGGTGTAGACCGTAACCCGCTTTAACTTGGCCACGTAATAAATCCACAATACGTTTACGAGTCATTTTTGGATTAGCATGAGGTACTGAGATTGCATCTTGAGCCGTATCACGGTAACCAAGACCCGTACGTCCACCCACTTCGATGAATGAAGCAAAACGAGACCAAACCACGCATGTTTCTGCTTGGTACAGTGTCCAAGTGTTGATCATCGTATCCAAACCTTCGTTTGGTGATTTAACTTGGAATTTTTCACAACGCTCGCTCCAGTGATCTTTGATCTCTTGGAAAGCGGCATCGACATTAGCAACGTCTTGGTATTTTTGACGTAGACGTTCGCCATTGCCTTTACCTAGACCAAGTACGTAAGCAAAACGAACTTCTTCGCCAGGTTGAATAGTAAATTGCTTATGAAGAGAACCACAGTGGTTGTAACAGGTTTGTGCAGAGTTAGAACATTGACCTTTTTCAACCGCAATTGGATTTGCTTCATCACGGTATGCACCTAAGAAGCTGTCACGTTGACCGTCGTATGAATCGGGATCAAACGTAGACGCTAAGTAGTAGAAACCTTCAAAATCATTGGTGTTGTAGTAAAGATCGTATTCGATCACGCCTTCATTGTAAGAGGTACCTGCAGAGTACAATGACATTTGGTGGTTTTGGTTATCTGATTGGATATGGCTGAATGAGAATTCAACAAAAGAGAATGCAGAGATAACACGAGGCTTATCGCTGGTATTCTTAATAACCACATCCCACACTTCAGCGTCTTCACCTTTTGGAACAAATAAGGTTTTAGTTGCTTCAATGCCGTTGTAATCACATTTAAATTTAGAGTAAGACAGGCCGTGACGAACTTCGTAGCTTGCTTCATCTAAACTCTTTGCAACAGGCTGCCATGAGATTGACCAGTAATCACCCGTTTCATCGTCACGAAGGTAAACATAGTGTCCAGGGCGATCAAATGTGCCGTTTGGACGGAATTTAGTAACACGATTATACTCTGGAGAGTTATAAAAAGAGTAACCGCCAGCATTGTGAGAAATAACCGTACAGAATTTTTCTGTGCCTAAGTAGTTAGTCCATGGAGCTGGTACGTCAGGGCGTGTGATTACATATTCACGGTTATCGTTATCAAAAAAGCCGTATTTCATTGTTTTTTCCTTAACTAAAATACTAATAATTGGGTGACTTATGGTTGACGGAAATTAATACCCTGACGTGTTAGGGTTGGTAATCGTCCATTTAACCTTGATAAAAAGTCTGTCCAGTTTCTGTGTTGTTTTTGTGTCCACATCCCTTCAGACATCGCTAAAAGGCGTGGGAAAATCATGTAATCCATACGCTCTTGGTTATTGATGATTTCACACCAAAGCGCGCATTGAATACCAAGAATTCGTTTACGAATAGGGTCGTTATCAGCAAGTTCTGCTAGTGGTTCATAGTTATATGCATCTTCAAGAGGAAGTACATTAGCCCAATCTACCCCTGGCTCTTCAGGAGCATAATCTTGAGCCATATCTAGGTAAGTCGTTTGTCCAGGTTGAAGTACCACATCAAAGCCTTGTTTAGCGCAATTAAGTGCCGCTTCTTCGCTTAACCAAGAATAAATAACCGTGTCTTTACTGACTTTATTTCCGTGTTGCGCCTCTTCCCACCCCAACATTCTTTTACCGAGCTGCTTTAATTTTGTTTCAGCATGACGAAGTAGGTGACCTTGAAGTTCAACAGGATCGCTATAGCCTTGCTCTTCCATTAGTGTTTGACACTTTTGACTATTGGTCCAAACACCTTTAGGTACCTCATCTGCGCCAATATGAATAAAGGGTGCAGGAAATAGCTCCGCAATTTCTTCTAATACGGTATCAATAAAGGTGTAAGTTCCTTCTAATGCAGGAGAAAGCACGTTATCTGTGTAATGTTGGATACTGTGGTAATTGGAGAGATCGTCAGTATCAACTAATAAATGAGGTAATGCTTTGATTGCGGCGCGGCAGTGCCCAGGAATGTCGATTTCCGGGATCACGGTAATGCCACGTAATTCAGCGTAAGCGATCACTTCTTTGATCTCTTCTTGAGAGTAAAACCCACCGTGTTTTTTTGCTACGTGAGTATATTGAGGTTCGATTATTTCCTCAGGCCCACGCCATGCACCTATATCCGTTAATTCTGGAAATGCTTTTATCTCAACACGCCAACCTTCATCATCAGTAAGGTGCCAATGGAAGACATTGAATTTGTATTGAGCTAATTGATTTATTAATCTTTTCACTCGTTCAAGAGGGTGAAAATGTCTGGCGCAATCTAGCATCATTCCGCGATAGTGAAAGCGAGGTTGATCTTTGATTTTTGTACATGGTATTTGTTGGATATCAGCATTCACTAATTGTAATAATGTCGCACAAGCGTGAATAAACCCTTCATTTGAACCTGCTTTAATCTTTATATTCTCTTCAGACACGATGAGTTGATACGCACCTTTATCTAACGTTGGGTTAGCAATGAATTGAATCTGACCATCAGTATTAATGGCGTATTTTTTAGATGTAATGGCTTCTAGTTCATTGGTTAACCATGTCGCAGCACCTTCAGCTAGGTGCGTTTGAATTTCTAATGATGCATCTTTTAAATTGAAGAATCCATCAAGACGTTGCACCGAATTAGGTTTTGGAATTAGAGATAATTCAGCTGGTGCGACTCTTTGTATTTGAGTTCTTTCTGAATAAGGTGATCCTAATACGATAGGCGAAATTGAAACATCTAAAAATTCATTTTTTCCATTATTTGTAACTAAGATACTCGCGTCGTCTAACCCATCAGAAATAAATCGGAAAGGAGCGGTTCCAATCGTAAATTCAACATAAAAATGGTTATTTGCTTTCAGTGTCTTTGTAGAATCTGGAATTAATTTGCAAAAACTGCCGACTTGTTCAAGTTGACCTTGAGTATTACTGTTCGGTGTAATAAAACGGTCAATCGTAAAATGAAATTGCCAATCATGAAGGTCGACATCACTTAAATTGTGTAGTGTTAAACCAAAGCGGCTTAGGTTGTCTTTTTCAGATAAAACAACAAGATCTACACGATAATCCATTATTTAATTCCTTATAAAAATACTAGAACAGGTTATGTTCTGCTTTTCCTGCCATCATGATGCCACCTTCAATCGCATCACATTGTGGTTGTACTAAATACTGGCGAATAGAAGGGGATAACCACTCAACAATGCGCTCGCCAATACTTCCCATTAACGCAATTTCTGTTGCGCCTTTTTTATGTAAAGCCGTTAAGAACATTTCTATATCACTGGCTGTTTGTTGTAACAGTTCAATTGCGAGATCATCCCCTTTTAGTGCAAGAGCGAAGATAACTGGAGAAAATTGTCCGTAATCGCATGGACGAGCCGTTTTAGACCAATCAACAATGCTATCGATGTCATGATTAAAATGTGCTAATACATGGTCAGTTAGATCGGTGGTAGGTTTTATACCATCAGAAGCCAAAAGCGTATTTTGAATTAAATGAAGGCCCATAATGGCACCACCACCTTGGTCAGATATTGGGAATTCTCGACCGCCAACAACATGCTGTTGAGCATCTTGAATATAGATACCACAAGAGCCTGTTCCTGCAATCATGATTGCTCCATTTTTTCCTTTATGAGCACCTAAACATGCGCCGTAAGCATCTGTATTTAATGTCATTGAGGCAAAAGGATGTTTCAATTGCATGAACTTATGCCAAGCTGATTTTTGCTCTGCACCAGCAAGGGCAAGACCAACGTGCATTGTGGCAAAATCATTTTCTGATAATTTAGTTTGTGCTGCCGCTTGGGTAATCGCAGTAATGATTGAATCCATTGCGACTTCTACGCCTAATAAGATATTTGCACTGCCACTTTTCGCCTCACCTAATAATTCACCTTGTGCATTACGAATTCGAGCGCGGCAAGAAGTACCACCACCATCAATGCCAACATATAAATAGGTCATGATTATTCCCCTTGCTTAGCTTGGTAAGATGATTGAGTCATAATTGCTAATAAATACCATGCACCGTGAGGGATCCATTGTTCACCCCATCGCCAGTTTTGTAGCATATCCTCATCGTGTGGCGCAGGGTTGAAAGCGATATCTTCTTCATTATCAAACCCACCGGTAATGCCATTACAAACACCACCTTTAGCATTAAAAAATCCAAGATGAGGAAGGTAATCAGGATTGTTATGACCATGACCATCTAACATGCACATATCATAAGGATTTAACCCTAATACCCAATTCAAATTATTCTGAGCAAAGATCTCTAACTTCTGCTTAATATCATTAGAGGTCATATGAGGTAAGACTAAGTAACTCATGCTAGCTAAAGAACCTAGACGAGCATTCTCTCCTTGCCACCAATAACCAGACTCATTGTCATGAGCGACAAAAAAGGCACTGCGTTTTTCGCTATTAACGGGCTTAACGTATTGTCTTGGGTAACCAAATGGATTGAATGTTTCTGAAGAGATAGTTAATTCAAATTCAACCGCTTGAGTAATAATGGTCAGTGTATGTGCACGACGGCTATTATCTGATTCAATCTCTAAATATTGCGAAAGCGCAATAGCGGGAAGACCAGCTTCTGCTGCATGGAAATAAGGACGTTCGCCATTTTGAGTTGCAGACCAGAAATTGTTTTGTTGTTCATCACTTTGTTGGCGAGCTGATAATCTTTCAGCCCATGAGCGAGCTTCCAGTAAAAATACGTTATCTTGAGTCGCTTTAAATAGCTCGATAACAGCAAGAAGAGCGCAATATTCATCAATAATATTTTCTTCACCATTATTTAAATAATTAAGGTTATTCTCTTTCAGATGCCAATAGCCTTTTATCGCAGCTTCTACATAGTTTTCACGAGTAAATTCACCATCAATATCTAAGCGAGAAGCAGAAGCAAGAGCTGCAATGGCTATACCTCCACCTTGACGGAAACCGGCTTGGTAATCATCTGATTTAAGACCATCTTGAGTCGCGTAAGCACAGAGCTCACGTTGATTAACGTCTTTACTCCACTTATCAAATACGGTCATGTAAAAGAAACCTGTCGGATTTTGCATTCGAACTAAAAAGTCAGCACCAAACAATGCCTCTTCCTTAAGGCGAGTGCGGGAGAATGCTGCAAAATCCGATAGGTTTTGAGTTAATTCAAGCCCTTTTAGCATATTCCAAACTACCATTGGAATTTGCTGAGGGTTTAAATAATTAGCGTAAGAAAGGTGGCTAAAGTATTTACTAACATCACCAGATGCGTCGTACCAGCCACCATGAACATCGACGGTTTCATCACTGTTTAATACAGGGGTTTTCCGATCTTGTTTGTCAAAAATTCCACTGCAGCGTTGAGATTTAAAATAATGCAAAACATCAGAAAAGGTATTTTTCATTAATAAATCAGTACCAATAGTGAAGGGATGGGAAGTTATCTCATCAATCACTAAAGTAAATTCACCGTGCTCAGTAAAATCAGAAAAATGGATTTCTGAAAAGTATCCTTGGTGCCAATGTGCAACTTGGAGCGATGAAGAAATAGAAAACTGATGTTTTACCTGTTGTGTTTGAGTACAAACAATTGTCCCTAATAGCTCTTTATTAAGAGGTGTGCCAGTTAATAAGACAGCTGATTTAGGGCCATTAAATTCATAGCCAATGTGGTTTGTTAACAGTTGCATCTATTTCTCCAAAATACCAATTACTGCTGTTTGAGGTTCACTTGTATGAAATTAATTTTCGTACAAATAACAACGAACAAAATGGTTGTCTGACAGTTTCGTTACGCCAGGCATACGTTCTTTACATTTTTCTGTTACGTGAGTACAACGACCTGCAAATGGGCAACCTGCTGATTCTGGTGTCCAAAGAGGAATTTCCCCTTTATTGCCTTTCAACTCAGTGTGGATCGATTTGCTTGGATCGGGTACTGCAGAAACTAACAGCTGTGTATATGGGTGCTGAGGATCGTGAATGATCTCATCTGTATCGCCCCATTCAACCATGTGTCCAACGTACATTACCGCGAGATCTTCTGCGATGTAACGAGCAGTTGCGATATCGTGAGTGATGTAAAGTAGAGACATTTCTTTCTCAAACTTCATCTCTTCCATCAGATTAAGAACACCAGCACGGATAGAAACATCCAGCATTGATGTAGGCTCATCAGCAAGAACAACTTCAGCACCTACTGCAATATTTCGAGCAAGGTTTACACGTTGACGTTGGCCGCCTGAAAGTTGATGCGGGAACTTAGCCGCCGTTTCTTTCGGTGGGATTAAGCCAACTTGTTCTAGAAGATCATGAACACGATCTTCAAGTTCTTTTTTATTACCAGGGGTCACTTTCTTATGAATAAGAAGTGGTCGAGCAATATGATGAAAAATATTATGGGTTGGGTTTAAAGAGCCGAACGGGTCTTGCCATACCATTTGTACGCCTTCACGATATTTCATGAGATCATTTTTCTTAACGATATCTTGAATATCACGGCCTTTATATTGGATAACGCCGTCTGTTGGTGCGTACATTTTTGCGATCATTTTTGCTGTGGTGGATTTACCAGAACCTGATTCACCAACAACAGCAAGGCCACGACTTTTGTACATTTTGAATGATACGTCATTGATTGCTCGCATCATTGGGTTTTTAAGGGCGTTGCTACTCACAGGGAAATCTTTAACTAGATTTTTACCTTCAATCAGTAGTTCGCCAAATGCTTTGCTCATAATTTACTCCAGAAAATCCGTTTTATGCTTTTGCTTGTGCAATTGTCTCACCGTAAAGGTGGCAATTTGACAAGTGACCAGGCTCAATCTGACGAAGCTGTGTAGGAATCGTACGACATGCTTCGTGTACACGATCACAACGAGACTGGAAGCGACAACCTTGTGGGATTTCTAATAAATTAAGAGGGTTCCCTGGGATACCTGTTAATTTGGTTTTTGGTCCCGTTAACGGTGGGAATGAACTCCCCAATCCTTTCGTATATGGATGGTAAGGTGAGGTAAGGATCTCTTTTGACGAAGCCACTTCAATCAATTCACCTGAGTACATGATCCCTATGCGATCTGAGAACTCAACCATTAATGATAAATCGTGCGTAATGAAGAGAATTGAGAAACCAAACTCTTCTTTAAGTGCATAAATCTTCTGTAAAATTTCACGTTGAACAACAACATCCAGTGCGGTTGTTGGTTCATCCATGATGATCATTTTAGGATTTAGCGCCAATGCAATAGCAATAACCAAGCGTTGACGCATACCACCAGAGAACTGGTGAGGGTAATCACTTAAACGACTCGGGTGAATATCAACGATTTCTAATAAACCTTGAGCACGAACAATCGCTTGCTCGCGAGTCATGGTGGTGTGGCGCATGATCACATCACAGAACTGCTCTTCCATAGGAAGTACAGGGTTTAATGCATTCATGGCACTTTGGAATACCATGGACATTTGACTCCAGCGGAAAGCCTGCATTTGAGGGTCGCTGTATTTTAAAATATCTTGTCCATCAAATATAACTTCACCACCAGTGATGAATGCTGGCGGCTTATGCAGGCGCATTAAAGAGAATGCAATGGTTGATTTACCACATCCTGATTCACCCGCCAAACCAAAGACTTCACCTTTACCGATGTCAAAACTCACATTGTTTACAGCACGCACATCACCTGATTCAGTAATGTAATCCACACATAGATTGCGGATAGAAATTTGTGGGTCAGTCATATCAATCTTCCCTGTTCCAATTTAATACTGGTTTAGCTAAATCTGGTTTACGTTCATGCGTATCTTCAGTTGCTAATTTTTTCCAGCGTTTCATTCCTTTGTGAGAACGAAGTTGTGGGTTAGCAATTTCATCTACTGCGAAGTTAAGCATTGCAAGACCGACAGCTAGAATAGTCAATGCCATACAAGGAGCTATTAGTTCCCACCATGCGCCAATTAAGATAGATGAAGACGTCTGTACGTTGTACAGCATGATGCCCCAGCTAATCGTACTTGGGTCACCTAGACCTAAGAATGAAATCGTTGCTTCCATCATGATTGCGTACATTACCGAACCAATGAAGCTTGCACCTACGATTGAGATAAGGTTTGGCAGAATCTCAACAAAGATGATGCGCCATGATGATTCACCTAATACTTCAGCCGCTCTTACAAATTCTTTTTCACGTAGCGCTAAGGTTTGAGAGCGAATTACACGTGCGCCCCAAGCCCAGGATGTACACCCTATTATGAGGGCAATGGTCATAGGTCCTGCTTCACCAATAAAGGCGGCAAGTACGAACAATAATGGGTACTGAGGAATAACGAGCATGATGTTCATCGCGGCCGTTAATATGTCATCAACTTTGCCACCGAAATAGCCTGCAGAGATACCTATAACTGTTGCTAAGAAACACACCACTAAACCCGCACTAAAACCAACCGCTAGTGATACTCGAGCACCATGAGCAAGTTGAGACCAAACATCACGTCCCATGCGTGTTGTTCCCATTACGTGGTCTGCTTTTTTAGACATTAATAAAGAACGACGATCAGTTGCTAAATTTTCTGAAACCCATCCATCAGGATTATTTTCAGCAGCATTTACAACAAAGCCTGGATATTCATGTGGATTACCTGTTCGCTTATCTGGTGCGTGGTCACTCAAAAATGGAGCAAATACTGCAACGAAGATAAACATGAATAGGATACCTAAACCAAAAAGTGATTTAGGGTTACCAGAAAGAAGTTTAATTAAGCCTTTCATTATTATTTTCCTCCCTTGCGTAGGCGAGGGTCTAGAACAACGTATAACATGTCAGCAAGAAGGTTAAAGAACAACATGAACAGCGTCATGATAAGTAGCTGACCTTGAAGAACTTGGTAGTCACGAGACGTAATTGCATTAAACAATACAGAGCCTAGACCTGGGTAGTTAAAGATAATTTCAACGATAAGTTGACCACCAATGGCCATACCAAGAGACATAGATAGAGCGGTAACACTAGGAAGCATTGCGTTACGTGCTGCATAGTTAAATACAACTCGGTTTTCGCTTAATCCCTTTCCTTTTGCCATGGTGATGTAATCTTCACCTAAAAGGTTAATCATGTTGTTACGCATATTGATTAGGAAACCACCAATTTGAACAACTGAAGCACAGATTAATGGAAGAATTGCATGGTAAGCGACATCTTTTATGAATACCCAGCTAGTCCAGTCAGGTATAACCCCTGGAGTATACGCATACCCTGTAGGGAACCATTTTAATCCTACGGCAAAAGTAAACATGGCAAGCATCGCGATAACCACTTGTGGTACCGCTTGAATAACGAGCATCCCTGGAGAGATAAATGTGTCGTAAGCACTGCCGCGTTTCCATGCTGCAAAAATACCTAAGATTGATCCTAAAGAGAATGAGATAATAACCGCAGTACCCGCTAAGAAAAGAGACCAACCAAATGCGCCACCTAATAGTGTATTTACACTTAGAGGGTAGAATTTGATAGATGTACCTAAGTCCCAAGTTAGAATGTTTTTGATGTAGATAAAGTATTGCTGATAAAGAGGACCATCAACAAAACCAAGCAGTTGTTTCATGGCTTCGATACGCTCAGGAGTTACCTGAGTTGTGGCATTCGCAAACATCATGACAACAGGGTCACCAGGCATTGCTCGCGGAATGATAAAGTTAATCGTTGCAGCAACGACCAACGCAATAAAATAGAACGATAAACGTCTTAGAAAAAATCCCATAACTCACACCTTTCTCATCCAGATATTATTTGCCTGACCTGGAAATCAGGACGTAAAATCCCCTGACGACAAGCGCCAATCCTTTAGCTAGTAGGGAAGGGGGAGAATAGGCGGTGCACAAGATATGCACCGCAAAAGTTGTTACATATTACTTAACAGGTTTTAAGTCAAGAACGTGTAGAAGACGCTCTGGAATACCAGCCCAGATGTTTGGACGGCCCTGAGGATTCTTCTCGTTCCACCAACCAGTGAAGCGTTGTGTGTTGTATTGGTACATGTAAGCACCAGACAAAATTGGAAGTGTTACTTGGTTTTCAGCGATGATCTTCTGAATGCCATGAGCGATTTCAACTTGCTCTTCTTTGTCTGCTGTTTTGTAGAAGCTATCAAGTAATGCATCTAGTTTCGCATCTTTGAAGTAATGCATTGCGAAACGAGGCATACCATCACCTTCTTGTAGTGCAGAGTTGTATGCACTGTTCCAGTATAGGTGTGGATCGGCACCGTGGAAGTAGTTAGTGAAGGCTAAGTCATATGTTCCTTCTAGCATCGCTTGGTTATAAACTGCGAATTCAGGAGTACGAGCTTTTGTTTTAATGCCTACTTCATCTAATTGTTCAACAGCAAGTTGTACTGTGTTGTTAAAGTCAGTCCAACCGTTTGGAGATTGAATTAGAAGTTCAAATGATTTACCTGATGGAGTATCAACATAGCCATCGCCGTTCACATCTTTAAAGCCTGCTTTAGCAAGTTGTTTCTTAGCGCCTTCAACATTATAAGTATTGAATTTCTTGTACTTATTATGAGTCGCTTCGTCAGACCATGCTTCAAATGCATAACCAAGACCTGATGCGAAATCATTCACAGTACCGCCACCGTAGAATGCGATATCAATGATAGTTTGGCGATCAAGAGCCATACCCATTGCGCGACGGAACTCAACGTTTGTTAGCGCTTCATTTTTAGCTGCATCTGGGTTTTTGAAGTTAACCATTAATGCTTGTGTACCTGATGGCGGGTACCAGTATTGGTGGTTAGGACTTGCAGATGCGTAAGTACGATCGATATCAGGAATGAAAGATGAAGTCCAATCCAATTCAGAGTTTACGATTTTACCTAGTAATTGGTCATTGTTCGCAATTTGAGGAACACGTAAACAGTCAACATCTAGGTTGTCATTATCCCAGTAGTTAGGGTTACGACACTGAATATAAAGTTGTGGTGTAAACGTATCAATTTCAGTGAATGGACCTGTACCAACTGGGTTTTCATTCGTAAACGTTGTTGGGTTTTCAACTTTTGACCAAATGTGTTCAGCAACGACTGGTACAAGTGAAATTTCATAAGGTACGTTTGAGTTAGCTTCAGATAAATTGAATTTAACTTGGTATTCATTCAAACGTTCAACTTTAGTCACCCACTTATTGATACCACGTTGGTCAAGTTCTGGCTTGTCCTTCAGTAGTTGATAAGAGTAGATAACATCGTCAGCTGTGAATTTTTCACCATCAGACCATTTTACGCCTTTACGAATGTCAAAAGTAACACTCATTAGGTCATCAGACATACGGAAGTCTTCTGCAAGACGCATAACAGGTTTATTACCATGCATCTCATTAAAGATAACTAATGATTCGTAAACAAAATCAGTTGTTGTACGAAGGTTAGTTGCTAAGTATGGGTTAAAGTTTTGAATCATTGTAGGGTAGAACTCTGCAACTATTGTTAGCTCACTGCGAGCTGCTGCGTCTGTAGCAGCAAAACCAGTTGTTGCTGCTAATACAGCAGCAGCTAGTGTAGTTTTTTTAATATTGGCAAGCATAGCTGTTCCTTACTCTTTGCTTTAGTTTCACGATTATACGTATTTAACAATGTGCTAAATACACATTAAAGGCCTACCTCAAATCCAATTTTTCCAGAACATCCTAAATGGGTGTTGAGTGGTCTGTAGGCCTTGGGCATGTATAGGAAAACGCTTTCTGCTTAAAACGTCAATTTCGATTACCGTCAAAAACGGCAAAACTGTATTTTTTAACGTTAAAAACGTCACTTTCGATTGTTGTGCTTATTTTTTATTCGATACGTCGAGTGTGACGTTGGTCTTATTTACGCAATGCTGTATAACGTAATGTTAGTGCTTACTTACTGTTTATCTCCTTTTTTTAAAAGGTTTATCTTCATTTTTTATATAAGGTGATAATCATCACTAGTGATCTATGTCGTTAATTTTTTTGCTAAAATTATCGCTTTAGATTTGTTGTGAGTCGCTTCTCATTATGATGATAAAAGTAATATGATGGTGTCATCTATTAATTTTCCGCATCAAATTAGCGAGTGTTTTAATCATTACATTGATCTTATTTTTCTTCGTGAAATTTTGCAGATAAAAAAAACCACAATAAAAGTGGTTTTTTTAGTCGAGTATGAGGTGTCTAATTTGATGAAATGAGTATTTGTAGTTTGTCTTTTATTCGAATTAGTTTATCTCGTTGAGGGTTATATTTTTCGCAATGGTCAAGTATGTACTCTAAAGTACTAATGACCGTTCGCCATCTTGGGGTTTTAGGTAGAGTTTCAACTCGTAGGTATTTATCGAGAGTACGAGTTTGTAAGGTACTTCTATCTAAATAAACTCGCCATAACCCACTTTCCTCAGCAAGGGTATATTTTGTTTGCCCTGTACCTTCTTCCCAGTATATTAATCCAGATGTCATGCCATCCACGATTAGCTCTCTCATAATGACACCTTTATCTTCTTTATTTTCATTGGCTTTATGGGCTAATAAAGCAATGTCTCCTCCCACTGATGATAAGGAATCTAATTTCTGTTTATCACCGTCAAAAGCGAAGGCAGAGAGCGCTTCTACAGCATGCTCTAAATCATGTATACGTTGTTCGCTCGCTTCATGTGTATGACTAACAATAAGCATTAATGAGAGACCAGACTCCGCTGGTAGGTGTAGAAGATCAGCATTTATCTGCTCGATATTTCCATCAATGTATACATCAATGTTGCCCCTATAATTATGTTTGTTTTCAATTAAGCTTCTTTTTGCAATAAGTTCATCTATCGTATAGCGAGACAGTTGCTCTTCGGTTCGTTGAAATAACTTAGCAGCAGATTGATTTACATATTGGATATATCCATCATTTTTTGCACAGATAATCGCTTCATGAGCATTATTTAATTGTTCTAAAATATGAGCTTGAGTTTCTAGCAGGCTAGCTTCAATTTTTTCTCGGTGACGAATTTCTTGCTGTAATCGTCCATTCTCATTAAGAACGCCCTCGGCTTGACTTGCTTGAAGATGAGCTTTAATTCGAGCCGCTAATTCTTGTTTATTAAAAGGCTTATTTAAATAGTCGTTTGCGCCTGATTCAAATCCTCTAATGCGATCCTGAGTTTGATTTAATGCAGTTAACATTATTATTGGCAGTTGAGAATGATTATATTGCTGTCTAAGTGATTGGCATACTTCATAGCCACTCATTCCAGGCATCATTACATCAAGAAGTAGTAACTCTGGTTTTTCTTCTTGTAATACTTTCAATGTTTCAGGGCCATCACTTGCTGTTTTAACTCGATAACCTTCAAGTCTTAAGAAACTACTTAAGACTTGAAGGTTTACCGGTTCATCATCAGCAACTAATAACAAAGCGCCATCTGGATTTTCTGGAAACTTCTCCGTTAATTCATCTAAATCATATTCTAAAATTTCAGGGGTTTGATAATGGATGATGTCTTCTTTAGATAATTGTTTATGTTCTTGTATCTGTTCTTTAGTTGCTAAAGGTATAGTAAAACTGAAGGTAGCGCCAACCATCGGTTGACTGCTTACATACAAAGAACCACCCATGAGTTCAATCAGCTGGCGACTAATGGATAGGCCAAGCCCAGATCCTTGACGATAACGATTAGAATCATGTCCCGCTTGAATTAATGGTTCAAAAATATGTTCTAATTCATCAGCAGGGATCCCATGTCCTGTATCTACGACTTGAACTCGCAAAAATTGGTCGACAGCACTTGCCGATATAACAATTTTGCCTTCTGATGTGTATTTAATAGCATTACCAATCAAGTTATATAGAACCTGCTCAAGCCGTTGTTCATCGGCATAAACAGAAGGCAATGATTTGTCTACTTGATTGATAATACGAATTGGCTTATTACCAAGTAAATGTTGGGAGAGTTCTAGTACTAAGCTTGTTGCAGATGAAAGATCTGCAACATGACGGCTAATATCTAAATTACCATGACGCATTTTATGATAATCCAATAAATCATTAACAAGATGTGTTAATCGTTGACCGCTGTTAATTATGATCTCTAATTGGTGTCGATGAGATGCAGATATTGGTCCATTAGCACCGGTATAAAGCGCCTCTGCGATTCCAACCATGCCATGTAATGGAGTTCGTAGTTCGTGAGAGGTCGTTGCTAAAAATTCATCTTTTAACTTATCGGCAGCTTCTAACTCATTATTCTTATTTTGGATAATCGTTATATTGGCTTCGAGTTCTTCATTTTGAGCTTTAATTAATTGGATCTTTTCTCTTATAGATCGCTGCATTCGAGCGAAGCTTACAGCAAGTCGGCCTATTTCATCTTTTCTATCAGTACTGAACATATCTTGGTCAAGATCGCCAGCCGACACTCGTTCTGCTGCCCATGTTAGCCTTAATAACGGGGCTGTAATGGAGTTGGACAAGAAATGAGAGGCTATTACAACACTGATTATGGCTATAATCATTGCGATAATAAATATTTGTTCCAATTGCTGAATTCGAGCGAAGGCTTCTTTTTCAGGTAATTCAATTGATAAACCCCATGTGTGTTTATCAATATTAATTGCAGTGAAAGCGGCCAGAACTTTTTGGCCATTTTTATCTATAAAACTGCCGACATCTTTTTTACCAGATAATGCGGCCGCCATATTTTTAGATAAATTTTTACTTGTGTCGCTGCTATCAATACGGGAATAAGAATCCTCCCCAACAAAATAGGTTTTCGTTGATGTATTGCCTTTAATATTACCTAACAGGTTTGTTAACCCTGTGTTTGGTAATTTGAATAACACAAAACTATGTAAATAACCTTGCTGCACAATAGGTGCTGCAAACCATGAAATGCTTTCACCATTTACATAAGAGAAATCTGAAAATATAACGGGTATATTGTCTTTATTTTTAGAGTCCTCAACCATGGTTCGTACTTGGCTGTAAGTTTTCTCTAATGCGGTTCCTTTATATTTATCTGTAAGTAAATTGGTTCCGTAATTATCTTCTTTCTTCGTTGAATAGACGACATTACCATTAATATCAACAAGTAATATGTCAGTAAAATCAGAGCGTTTAAGAAGTTCTTGGTACGCCCAATGATAGCGTTTATGTAGGAGACGATAGCGTTCACTACCAATATAGGAATCTGATTCAGGTAAAATACTAGTACGAATTTTATCTCCAGAACCTTCTATATATCTTAATTGAGCGTTTTCTCTTGCATTGTCGATAGAGGTACCTAAATGAGAGAACGCACTAATTAAACCATAAAAACGGCCCCCACTCGCATTGGCTAGTTCTGAGCGTGCAAAACCTAAAACTTCAGATTCTCTAGCTTTAAAGTAGTTACTCACTTGTTGTTCTTTGTTGTCCCGTAATGAGACAAGGTGAGCGGTGCTTTGGGTTGCAAGATCTTGGCTATGAGATTGAAGGAAAAAAATAGCGATGATCGAAAGTGGTGTGATACTTAATACTAGGAATGCAAGCATTAATGTATTTTGAAGACGTTTAAAGTGTTGTTTCTTTTCCATTTTATGGCCTGACCTACACTGTTATCCATTCAGTAAAATTGACACAATTAACGTATCAGTGAGCGTGATTTAGTGGATTTTAACGAAAAACTCTGCTGCCTCTTATACGTAAATTACGTTAAAAATCAAGCAGCAGAGCGTTAAAGTGCGGCGGTAGGCAATAATTATTTATGAGCTGAATAGATTTTGAATTTATTATTCTTAGCTAAAGTATTGCAATGTCCAAATGCTTTTTCAATAATTGGTGGATATTGTAAAAAACTATTTGCGACTAAAATCAGTTGGCCTTGATGAGTTAGGTTGTGTGGAGCTTTTTCAAGTAATTCTTCGGTTGAAGAATAATGAGTTTTTAATCCGGCATGAAACGGTGGATTACTTACAATAAATTGATAGTTCTCTTTTGTATTCGAATATACATCACTTGCAAATACATTCCCTTCTAAGCCATTTGCTTTTAATGTTTCAATAGAGGAGGCAATGGCAAGGGCGCTGATATCAACCATGTCTAAATGAATTTTAGGATTCAACGTTTTCATTACTGATCCTAAAACCCCTGCGCCACAACCAAAATCTAAAACATGGCCGCGTAAGTTAGGTAATGTTTGCAGTAATAATTCAGAACCTTTATCAAATTCACCATGGCTAAATACACCAGGTAAACTTCTTACTTCTATCGTGTGGCTTTCAAATTGAACCTGATATTCTTTAAACCATTCTTGCAGATCAAAAGTAGGAACATTTTCTGTACATTGTCCCCAATAAAAACTGCATCGACGAGCTGAATCAAATTTAGTCATCGGTCCTAAATCTGAAAACATCTTTTCAATACTTTTAACGCCACTTCTGTTTTCACCCACTACGACGATTTCAGTATTTTTACCTAACTTTGCTAATAGCATTGTTAGTAAGTACTCAGCTTCTGCTTTTGCTTTTGGCCAATAAAGTAAAATCATATCAGCAGTGGTGTCTTCGACTAACTCTGCACCAAAATAACACTTGATAGCATCGTGCTTAGCAAATTGTTTGTAATAGGCATAGTTAGTCGTGAAGATAGATGTAGAAGCACAGTGTTTATCTAGCTCAAGAGGAAAATCATCAATGAGCTCTCCGGCAATAAGAACATGCTTACCTTCAAAATAAGCAAGTTGACGCTGAGTGATTTGACTTGGAGCAGAGTAAGACATAATGGCCTCGAAAGAATACAAAAACTGGCGAGATTGTCCCACAAAGAAAGGGTAAGGAAAAGAAAAGTAAGAGGCTGTTTACGTGAGTAACGAAATACAGCCTCTATGTGATAGGGTTTAAGGTATTAATTCTTATCTTGTTGATCTAAAAATGTTTTAAATTCAGTCTCATACATATTAAAAAGAACTAAAGTCAGAGCGAAAATAATAGGTCCATAAATTAAACCAATTAAGCCGTATAAATGAATGCCGCCCAATAAAGAGAAGAAAATAAGTAACGTATTCATTCCTGAATTACCTTGCATTAATAATGGTCGCACGATGTTATCAATCGATCCTACAACCAATACTCCCCAAGCCGTTAAGAAAATAGCCCATTCCCACTGATTCGTTAAAAGTAGGTAAATCGTTGCTGGTACCCAAATAAGAGCGGTGCCAACGACAGGAATGAAGGAAGCAAACCCCATCATTGTTCCCCAAAATAAGCCAGGGAAACCAGCCAACCACATAGCAAAACCACCGGCTAAACCTTGAGCGATAGCGGTCAAGAAAGATCCAAGAATTGCAGATTTTGATACTTCTTCAATTTCAGTCAGTAAGCGATCTTCTTGGCTTCTTGAAAGAGGTAATACATGCCTAAACGCAGAGATGATTTTGTCTTGGTCTCGTAATAAGAAGAAAAGAACAAACAGCATTAAGAAGAAATTCATTAGTACATTTGTAACATCACCTAATATTTGAGCACTGATGCCAACAACTTTAGTTCCAACTTGAGAGGCTAATTGAGCAACTTTCTGAGTGATTTCAGCTGGGTCAATAGCATCAAAAGGAAGATGCTTATTAATAAACGCTAATATTTGAGCGACAATAGGGTGTTCAAATAAAGCCTGAATCCCACCTTCTGTAACCCAATGATAAGCGTCTTTAGAGAAAGTTGCTCCTTGTTGCACAATAGCGACAAAGACAAAGAACAAGGGAATAGCAATAATAAAGGTCAGTGCAGTACAAGACAAAATAGCGGCACTATTTGGGCTATTTGGCAGTTTTTCGCTGATTTTATTATGCAAAGGTGCAAATAAAAGAGACATAATAAAGGCGAGTATAATAGGGTTTAAATAAGGCTGAATTAATAGAAAACACGCATAACCCGCGGCAAGTAAAGCAGCAATTAAAACCCAATGGCTAGAATTTAGTTTATTGAAATGAGACACATTATTCCCTTATGATGCGGTTAGCTATTTATAAATAATGACAGTTAGTTAAGTTATATAGGTACTTGGTTAGCTTAGCAAGAATAATGGAGAGTAGTAATGGGCTGTTGTGAGAAAGAAACATGCAGTAGTAATAAAAAAAGAAAAGCACCAATCGTTCCTGTGATTATTATTGGATTAATAATAATGGTGGTTTATTTCTGGCAATAAAAATGGCCGTCTCAATACAGAGTCAACCATTCATTAATTTACATCGTTCTAGATTTATTTCGCTTCTGAAGCCATTGTAGCAAAACAACGTTCAGCGGCTTCTAGTGTCGCTGAAATCTCTTTTGGCCCATGAGCTAAAGAAGTAAAGCCAGCTTCAAATGCTGAAGGAGCAAGGTAAACACCGTGTTTTAACATTAGGTTGAAAAAACGCTTGAATTGTTCGATGTCGCATTTAGTTACGTCTTCGTAGGTTGTTACTGTTTCTTGATCAGTAAAGAAGAAACCAAACATGCCACCAACGTAATTCACAACCATTGGTATACCATGTTTATTTGCAAGTTCTTTAAAACCTAAAGCTAATTGTTTTGTTGTTGTGGCAAGGCGTTTTTCATTGCCTTCTTCAGTAAGAACTTTCAAACAAGCGAAGCCTGCTGCCATGGCTACTGGGTTGCCAGACAATGTGCCTGCTTGATATACAGGGCCAGTCGGTGCTATGTATTGCATTACATCTTTACGGCCACCAAAAGCACCAACAGGCATTCCGCCACCGATAACTTTACCTAAGCAAGTTAGGTCTGGTTTAATGTTGTAATAGCCTTGAGCACAATTCTCAGCAACACGGAAACCGGTCATTACTTCGTCAAAAATTAATAGAGCGCCTTCAGCATCACAGATTTCACGAAGACCTTCATGGAAACCTTCTACTGGTGGAATGCAATTCATGTTGCCAGCAACAGGCTCAACGATAATACAAGCGATCTCACCTTTATTCGCGGCAAATAGTTCACGAACAGACGCTAAGTTATTAAACGTTGCTGTTAGTGTGTATTTGGCAAAATCAGCAGGAACACCAGGGGAACTAGGTTGTCCAAGTGTTAATGCACCAGATCCCGCTTTTACTAGTAAGCTGTCGGCATGGCCGTGGTAACAACCTTCAAATTTCATGATCTTGTCACGACCAGTATAACCACGAGCAAGACGAATTGCGCTCATGGTTGCTTCTGTGCCAGAACTCACCATGCGAATTTGTTCCATCGATGGTACTAATTCAGAAACAAGTTCAGCCATGTTAATTTCAGTCTCTGTTGGAGCACCGAAACTTAAGCCACGTTGTGCAGCAGATATTACGGCTTCACGAATAGCTGCGTGATTATGACCAAGGATCATAGGGCCCCAAGAGCCAACATAGTCAATATAAGCTTTGCCATCGGCATCAAAAATTAATGGGCCATCGGCACGCTCAATGAAAATTGGTGAGCCACCAACGCCAGCAAAAGCACGGACAGGTGAGTTTACACCACCAGGGATTTTCTCTTGCGCTTTTGCAAATAGTTCTGCTGATTTGGTCATTACTTATATCCTCATAGTAATCAATTGGACCAGTTGGCAGTTATTGTACCTAAATTGAATCAGAATGCTTGAGTTGATCGTATTAATCCCCATCTAATAAGTAAATAATCGTGCTGAATGAGAGATGATTGGCGTTGTTTAGTACGATGGAAGTATTGAATACTTGAATGAAACAGTCAGGTATTAGATAATCAGAATTAAAATAGAATTGGAAACCAATCTTGAGAGGTTTAAATGAGTGATGTATCTGTGCCGTTAACGTTTTCTGATGTTGCAGCAGCAAAAGTAAAAACGTTAATAGCAGAAGAAGAAAATCCAAATCTAAAACTACGTGTTTATATTACAGGTGGTGGTTGTAGCGGTTTCCAATACGGATTTACTTTTGATGAAGACGTAAACGAAGGCGATATGACGCTTGTAAATGATGGCGTTACATTGGTAGTTGACCCAATGAGTCTACAATACCTAATTGGTGGTGTTGTAGATTATATGGAAGGCCTAGAAGGTTCTCGTTTCTTTATCAATAACCCTAATGCAACGACTACGTGTGGTTGTGGGGCGTCATTCAGTGTTTAATCACTGATATTAAAGGGTAAGTGAAGCGTTTCTCACTTCCCTTTTTTTATTTAATTTATGTACAAGGTTTATTAGTTTCACAGTAAATTAGGATGTATTACTGTTTATCTACCTCTAAAGCACTAAGGATTGTTGCTATGGGTAAATACACACCTGCTTTTTTTTCCTATCTTGTCCATCGACCATGGATAATCTCAGTTTTTTTATTTCTAAGCTTATTTCTGTGGATAATGAGTGGGCCTTCTCACGCTGAAAATTCCGAAATAAAACAAGCGAACCCAATACTTAATGTCCCTTTGGCTAACGTTATTGTTGAGCGTTTTCAATCAATACCCACTCACAAAACAATTTCTCTTTATGGTAGAACTGCTCCTGATCGTAAAACGATTTTAGGCGCTCAAGTTGCTGCTCAAATTGAAAGTTTTCTAGTAAGAAAAGGGGAGCGAGTCAAAAAAGATCAACCTATTGCTCACCTTGATATGGCCGATCTGGATTTACAACTAAGCCAAGTAAAAGCAATTTACTCGGTTCGTTTAAAAGAATTTAATGCTGCGAAACAACTTCGTCGTAAAGGTTTACAGGGAGATGTCGCTTTTAGTAAAGCTCAAGCGTCTTTAGCGGAAGCCAAAGCGAGAGTTAGAAATGCGGAACTGATTCTAAAAAACACCACAATTACGGCACCATTTGATGGTGTTGTTGAGCATCTTTTTGTGGAGGTCGGTGATTTTGTTAGTCGTGGTGATCCTGTTGCAAAAGTTGTTGTGTTAGATCCTCTCGTTATTGAAGTCAATGTCAGTGAAAGGCATATTGAACAATTAGTGAAAGATCAAAAAGCCGAAGTTATTTTTATTAATGATACGTCTATAGAAGGGGATGTTCGATATATATCAAGGGTTTCCTCTTCATCAACAAATACATTCGCTGTTGAAATAGAAATTCCTAATATAGGCGCTCAAATCTTTGCTGGAATGAGCGCTGAAGTTGTTATTAATCTTGCGCTCCAACCGGCGATAAAAGTCTCTCCTGCAATGCTCGCATTGAATGAAGGTGGGGATTTAGGTGTAAAAACAGTGATTCAAAGTGAAGGTAATTCAGAGAGCGATCTACGTGTTAAGTTTATTCCTATTCAATTAGTCAAAGCAGAAGATGATGGTATTTGGCTAACCGGCCTTGGTGATGAAGTTGATATGATTACGGTTGGACAAGGATTTGTCCGTGATGGTGATTTTATTCACGCTCAACGAAAATAGGGAAGTCATATGTTAGCTATTATTAATGCAGCATTAAGTCGCTCTCGAACCATGCTAATGCTATTGGTATTACTGCTTATTGCTGGTATCTCGACGTATATTGTCATTCCAAAAGAATCGAATCCCGACATTACTATTCCTATTATTTACGTGTCCATGAGCCATCAGGGGATTTCACCTGAAGATTCAGAGCGTTTACTCGTCCGTCCTATGGAGCAAGAATTACGCTCTATTGAAGGTATTAAAGAAATGACGGCTGTGGCTGGTGAAGGGCATGGTTCGGTAACTTTGGAATTTAACGTAGGGACGGATTTAGATAAGGCATTAACTGATGTAAGAGATGCGGTTGATTTGGTAAAGCCAGATTTACCTGAAGAAAGTGATGAACCAACGATAAATGAAGTTACTTTAGCTGCCGAGCAAGCGGTTCTTTCTGTGGTGTTATACGGAACGGTACCAGAAAGAACTACGGTTAAAATTGCTCGTCAATTACGAGATAAATTAGAAAGCTATAAACAAATTTTAGAAGTGGATATTGCTGGTGATCGAGAGGATGTTGTTGAAATTATTGTCGATCCACTTTTACTTGAAAGCTACGGTTTAGATCAAGCTGCAATTTATAATCTCATCGCATTAAATAATCGAGTGGTTGCGGCTGGGTTTGTTGATACTGGTTATGGTCGTTTTTCTGTAAAAGTGCCTTCAGTATTTGATTCACTAAAAGACGTTTTAGAATTACCAATTAAAGTTGATGGCAAACAAGTCGTCACATTTGGAGATATTGCGACAGTTCGTAAAGCGTTTCGAGACCCAAATAGTTATGCGCGTTTAAATGGCGAAAAGGCGATTGTTCTCGATATTAAAAAACGCTCGGGTGAAAATATTATAGAGACGGTTGAGATAGTAAAAGCCGTTTTAGCTGGAGCTCAAGAATTAGATTACTGGCCAAACAATCTATTAGTTAAGTACACATGGGATGAATCAAAAGACGTTAAGATAATGCTTAATGATCTGCAAAATAATATTCTTTCAGCCATCTTATTAGTTGTGATTGTTATCATTGCTATTTTGGGTGCAAGAACAGCCTTATTAGTAGGAATATCTATCCCAGGTTCTTTTTTAACAGGGTTGTTAGTGTTGGCTTTATTTGGCTTGACCATCAATATTGTGGTGTTGTTCTCTCTCATAATGGCCGTTGGAATGTTGGTTGATGGCGCTATTGTTGTTACCGAATATGCAGATAGAAGAATGCAAGAAGGGGCAGATAAAGTAGAAGCCTATCGAGAAGCTGCTCAACGAATGGCGTGGCCAATTACCGCATCTACCGCGACAACATTAGCCGCTTTTGCTCCCTTATTATTTTGGCCAGATATCACTGGCGAATTCATGAAATACCTGCCACTTACGCTGATTGCGACATTAAGCGCCTCCTTGTTTATGGCGCTGTTATTTGTTCCTGTATTGGGAAGTTTATGTGGGAAACCTCAGCAAATACTACCTAAGAAAAAAGAGAAACTATACGCTTTGAGCCAAGGTGATTATAGTCAGGCTGAAGGGATCACTAAGCTTTACTTTAATACGCTATCTATTGCGTTAAAGCACCCGTTTAAGATCTTATTTCTCGCTATTATATTCTCGATTGGTATTGGATTTACTTATGCTAAAGCAGGTTTAGGTGTTGTTTTCTTCCCCGACGTTGACCCCCCGTTTTTAACTGTAAAAGTACGGTCTCATGGTGATCTTTCTATTAATGAAAAAGATAAGCTAATGGTTGAAGTTCAGGATCCTATTTTAGGAATGGAAGAACTAGATAGTGTTTATACTCGAACGGGTGGAGATGATGAGATTGGGCAAATACAGATCACACCTGTAGATTGGCAATACCGTCGACCAGTAAAAGAGATTATCGAAGATTTAAGAATACAGACAAAGGATATTGCGGGAATTGAATTAGAGTTCAGTACACCAAATGCAGGCCCCCCAAGTGAGCATGATTTAGTGATAGAGCTTAGTGCCCGTAACGGAGATGACTTGAACCAATCAGTAAAAAAAGTAAGGTCTTGGATTGATGGTGATGCTGCTTTTACTAATGTCAGTGATACCTCAAACAAACAAGGCATTGATTGGAAAATTGATATTCGCAGAGATGATGCCGCTCGTTTTGGGGCAGATGCGACTCTTGTCGGTAATACGGTTCAATTTGTTACTAATGGTCTGAAGATAGGAGACTATTTACCAGATGATAATAATGAGCAGGTTGATATTTTAGTTCGTTTTCCTGAAGAGCATCGAGATATTGGGCGCTTTGATGAATTAAGAGTAAAAACGGTATTGGGATTAGTGCCTATTACTAATTTTGCTCGAGTTATTCCTACTCATAAACAAGATACAATTCATCGTATTGATGGGCATAGAATCTTAACGGTTAAAGCCGATATGAGTGAGGGGTATAATCTAAGTATTGAGTTACCTAAAATTGAATTAGCTCTTGTTGCTTTAGGTTTACCTGAAGGTGTTGAGTTTAAATTAAGGGGACAGAATGAAGAGCAAAACAATTCAGCTGCATTTCTTCAGAATGCCTTTATCGTTGCGTTAGCTGTAATGGCGATAATCCTAGTGACTCAATTTAATAGTTTTTATCAAGCGTTTCTGATTTTAAGCGCCGTTTTATTTTCTACGGTTGGGGTGTTTGCTGGTTTACTAATATTCCAACGTCCTTTTGGCATCATTATGTCAGGAATCGGGGTTATATCTTTAGCGGGGATCGTTGTTAATAATAATATAGTTCTTATTGATACTTATAATACCTTGCGTAAAGAAGGCGTTGAAAAAGTAGATGCCATATTACGTACAGGGATCCAACGTTTAAGACCTGTACTACTCACAACCGTAACGACGATTCTAGGTTTAATGCCCATGGTGCTTGAAATGAATATTGATTTAGTTAATCAAAAAGTTGAGTTTGGAGCACCGAGTACGCAGTGGTGGTCTCAATTAGCAACCGCTGTTGCCGGAGGATTAGCATTTGCTACGGTATTAACTTTGGTACTAACGCCGTGTCTATTAATGCTTGGAAGAGATAGAGATATAAAAAGAAGCCACTAAAAAATATGCCCTAACGAATATTGTATTCATTAGGGCATTATGATGATTTATTGTTTAGTGAGTAAGTACAGGGTGGTTACCTACAATAAATTCGCTGTATTGTTCTAATTGTTTTAAGCGTTCTTTAGCCACAACTTCAAACTCTTTTTTATCGTTACCAGTTAATGATTTCGATTGAGGTAAAGAGACGGTTCTGGCATCTTTATGAACACCGTTTACTAAAAATTCATAATGTAAGTGAGGGCCTGTCACTCGGCCTGTGCCACCAAGGGTACCAACAGTATCGCCTTGTTTTACTCGTTGACCTGTTTTGACATAACGTTTAGTCATGTGTAGGTACTTCGTAATATAAGTATTACTGTGGCGAATAAATACGTAGTTACCATTAAATTGGTTATAGCCGGCTTTATCGACAACACCATCACCAGCCGCCCAAATAGGAGTGCCAACAGGAGCTACATAATCTGTTCCTCTATGGGCTTTTCTTTGGCCAGTTACAGGGTGCAAGCGACGAGGGTTAAAGTTAGAGCTTACATAACGGAAATTAATTGGTGAACGTAAAAAAGCCTTTTTCATTGCTCGGCCATTTGGTTCATAGAAATTGCCGTTTTTATCATTACGAATGGCAGTAAAAGTATCACCTCGATTGGTAAATGATGCAGCAATGATATTTCCTTTACCCGCGTATTCGCCTTCGACGTACTTTTCTTCATAAAGAACTTTGAAGTTATCGCCTTCTCGGATATCTAACGCAAAGTCGATATCCCAACCAAAAATGCCAGCTAGCTCCATTATTTGATTGGCGTTTAAGCCAGCACCAATAGAAGCATTCCAAAAGTTAGACGTAATGGTTGCTTTGGTATAATTCAGTTGAGTTTCTATTTCTTGTTTTTCAAACAGACCAAGATAATTATCGCCTACTTTACTAATATGGTAGGTTTCAAATTTGTTGATAGGTCGAATAAGTTGAATGATTTCTTGATCTTGATTAAAACCAAACTTTAATTTATCTCCTGGACGGAGGCGGGTTAATTGTGTCTCTATTTCTTTATCGCTGCTCGTCAAATTGTAAAGTTGTCGAGCGGTTAGACCTGCTCGACTAAATAAGACTGATGCACTTTCACCCGGCTTAACCGTATAGGTTTCCCACGAAAGTTGTTTGTTTTTTTCAGTTAGTTCATGGGTAACAAGAGATTCTTTGCGGATCTCGATAGGGTAGCTTTGGCCAATTGATAGTTTGTAAAACCCAGAGTCGGGTGCAACAGAGTCGGGTATTGTAGCGATTGTTGCCGCTATACCAGCACTACAAATACCAATAAGAATGCGATGGATTACAGGAATGCGAGTTAATTTAGATAATATCATTCGATTAGGTAGTAAATTTTGAATGTAAATAACGACATAGAAGTTTAGCTTGTTTTTTAGTTAACTACTATGACACGGGGTTATAGTTAAACCTTGGTCACCTTTTTTATCATAAAAGTTCAATAAAACAACAATCCTAATATTAAATTACTCAACAGGCAGCTGGTTTTACTGCCTGTCTGAGTCTTATTTATTTAATGCAAATGTTGGTAAGGATAAATGCCAACGAATTGCAGCTAAACGAATTATGAGTGTGGCAGCTACTCCCATAAGCATCGCTGTTGAACTTTGGATATTAAACTCGAGTGCAGAGGTATGAACTATGCCTCCTAAAATACAAGCAGTCGCATACACTTCACTTCTTAATACCATTGGGACTTCTCGAGCAAGTACATCTCGAATTATCCCACCGCCACAACCTGTAATTACTCCCATAATCACTGCCACCATAGGATCTGCATTATAGCTCAAGGCTTTTTCTACACCGATCCCTACAAAGACCGCTAATCCAATAGCATCAGAGACAGGGAGAACATACCAAGGAAGGCGTTTAGGTTTTCTGATGATTAACATGGTTAAAATGCAGGTAATAAAAATGACTAATAAATAGTTTGTATCAGTAATCCAGAAAACAGGGGTAGCACCAAGTGCCATATCTCGAATTGTACCACCACCGATGGCGGTAACGCTCGCAAGTACCGTGACGCCAAAGGGGTCCATTTTTAACCTTCCTGCTAATAACACTCCCGAAATAGCAAAGATGGCGGTGCCGAACATATCAATTATATAGATTAACATCTTGTCCTCTATGACTTACTGCATGATGTTGTTGAGAGTACAGTTATAAACCATGTTTGATTATAACCATTAGAGTACTTTGAAGAATTAGCCAGATAGCTATTCTCCAACTTAAAAAACGATGTATTTGTGCTAAATGAATCGCCGAAGGTGCGATTCGCCCTCCAATTTTTGGCCTACTGATTTTCTTGCCCTGATAAATAACAGGACCGCCCATAGAAAGCTCAAATTTTTTGCCAATAATGATAAGTAGCCAAGCATTATTTTTATTTGGCCAGCTTTTTCCTTGCTGTTTAATCGTTTGAAGTATTGTTTGGGCGTGTTTTCCTAAAAGACATAAAAAGCTAAACAGTTTTAAAGGAATGAAATCTAGAGTGGATTGAACGGTTAATGCAGGAATGCCAAATGGCCTAAATGTATCTCTTGACGGTGACCAAGCACGAGCTAATTCTAAAGATAAACGATAAATAAAAGCCCCGATCCCTCCAGCAATACCATACCAGAACAGCACGCCAATTACGGTTCGTGCATAACCTAAAACCATTGTCTCTGCGCTTGCTTTACCTAAGCCTAAAAGGGAAAGCGGTTCAACATCTCTATTTAACCAAGGCATTAAAATCGTTTTTGCTTCTTTTTTGTCTTCTTGGTTGATTGCTTGTATCGTATTTTTACAAAGTTTTTCGACACCTCGCCATTCCAAGGAGATTAAAAGTAATCCTAGATTAAATAATGGCAGATTCCAGATGAGAGGTAATGCAGCAATATAAATAATAATGGCAGGGGTTATCATTAGCGCCCACGCAAGTGAACCCGAAATCAAACGTTGTTGATAGGAGCTAGTGGTATTGACTTTTTTAGCTAGCAATTTTGCGAATTTACGCCAAATAGCCATTGGGTGAGCATGGACAGGTATTGGTAAAACTAAATGGAATAATAAAGCCCCCCATAAAACTAATAGGGAGTAATCAGCTATCAATAAAGAAAATTTATCAAACATGAATATAGTTAACTAATAGTCAGAGTATTAAGCCAACCCAAATAAGTTAGCTTAATAAAGGTGAAATTATTTCAATAGAGCAACCATATTAATCACCATTTCTGATGAACTTTGTGCTGCAAGAGGCAGGAATTCATCAAAAGTCATTGGTGACTCTTTATCTGCTACGTCAGAAATTGCACGAACAACAACAAATGGAACATCAAATTGGTGGCAAGTTTGAGCAATAGCAGAGGCTTCCATTTCTACAGCAATAACTGAAGGGAAGTTAGTTCGGATAAATTCTTGACGTTCAGGCGTACATACAAAAGCATCACCCGTACAAATTAAACCACGAACAGCATGTTTATCTTTCATTTGCGTTAATGCTTGCTCTGCTACAGACATTAATTTTTCATCAGCTTTAAAAGCGGCTGGTTGTTGTGCCATTTGACCTATTTCGTAACCAAACGCAGTAACGTCTGCATCGTGATGGCGAACTTCAGTTGAAATAACTACATCGCCTAGGTTTAATGATGAATCGAAACCACCAGCAGAACCAGTATTAAGAACAAGATCTACATGATGATCAGAAATAAGTAGAGTTGTACCTACTGCAGCTGCAACTTTACCAATGCCTGATTGCAATAAAACAACATCAGTTCCTGAAAGTGTACCTGTATGAAAAGTACAACCTGCTTTTATTGTTGTTGTTAATCCTTCAATTTTTTCTTTAAGGATGGCAACTTCTTGTTCCATTGCACCAATAATGCCGATTTTCATTTGTATATCTCGATAAAAGTAGAATAGAAGGTGATTGTAACATAGCTATTAAAGAGTGAGGAGATAAGAGTAATGTACGAATTTAGCGATAAAGGGCGATTGAAAGGTCGATAATTGACCTTGTTGTTCACTTGTTGTTCGAGCGGTATTTTTTTTAATAAAAATGCTTGCACGAAAATCTGATTTGCCTATACTGCGCATCCACTGACACGAAGCGAGTGATGCGAATCACGGTTTTACTGTTAGTTTGCTCTTTAAAAATTT
>NZ_MAJV01000120.1:0-2626 GCF_001691065.1 Aliivibrio sp. 1S128
AACTGCCCTGCCAAGATTTTTTAAGCCCTGATTCTAATTTACCGATAGCAATTAAGCGAACAAAATGTTCTTAAATTGCGAGATAAAGTGAATGGAAAACAAATACATTTTCAACGCCATTTGAACAACTTGGTTTCAGCTGATTTAGTACTGATAAATAAACCAAATATTCTAACCACAATAGGAATTTAAAATGCAGTGGTCAAAAATAAATATGAAGCATAATGAGGAAAAGAGAGTCATTCGCTTTATAAAATTGAATGACTCCGATGGAGATCATAATTACTAAATACAGCGAAAGCTGAATGTTCAAAGAATGAACAAATAAATTAGTAAATCATTTGTTAACTTAAACAAAGCCCTATTTTTTTACAAAAATAGCGATCCCTTTCACACGAGTATAACGGTCTCCAGAAGTAGCAACACCGAAGTTGTTCGAATCAGCATTTGAACTAATGTTTCTATACATAGTAACAGTACCGCTACGCTCTCTGATTTCAGTCAAAAGAACAGCATTAGCCCCAACTTTAGCGGCTTCTTTTTTCAATTGCTCCATAGCCTCATTAACTAGCGCACCATCACTCTTAAAATCATGTCCAGCACTAGCGGAAATCATTGCGATTTCTTCATAACTTGTAGGAGCTGTTCGATATAAACGAATATCATCAATATTTGTTTGTTGGCGAGTGTTACCAATAACAATTGATGAGCTATCAACTATAGTACATCCAGAAAGTAACAAAACTAGACTAAGTACCACACCCTGAATTTTATTAATCACATTTAATCCTATTGATTTTTTATTGTTAAGCTTAATTTTATAATTTACTACCAGACTTAAATTGCCGTATGAAACTGAAATAGCCAAGCGTAGTAAATCGTATTGATATGTTTGTTATGTGCTTACCACATGCCTAATTTCTATTTACGATTATGACAATGATACTCGCCTGTTTTATGGTTTGTGTGGCAACCATTTGAATCAGTACCGCCTGAATGAGCTATCGCTCCTGAAGGTAGGCCAAAACAAACTAGCATTATCAATACTAATTTTTTCATTTTATATTCCTAAATATACAACCATCATTATTAATGGCGGCGGAGTATGTAGTTTTCTATGAGAAGAAAACATGATGTAGATCATTGTTTTTTGATCTAGTATCTATATTTCATAATAATTAAAGATATTAATGAAATTAGTTGCGCATCAAATTTACACCTCATAAAATAAGATAATATTCGTCAAACAAAATAATCAAATTCGCAAGAATTAAAATAAAAATGCTAATTAAACTGGAACTACAAGCCCTTGATTTCAATGATGGCCTGTACAAATCTTTAAGATTAAGTACGCACAACGCCTGCATAACACGTTTGCTACTATGCAGATTAAGCTTAAATTTACCACTTAATACGGTAAACCCAAAGAAACCTAGAATGCCGAATGTAGCAAATCGTGTTGATGCGATTGTTATGTTTTATTGAACCCATTCAGGTGACATCGCTTTTAAAGCCATAGATACTCCCGCACATTCGTAAATTGGGTAATCCTCTCTAAGACGGGTAATATTAAAATATGCATATAACTTAAAACCTTTTACATCCTTTAAATATACCCCGTAACGCAATCCATCCGTAACAATAAGACGTTTACAATTTTCTTTTCCATTAGCATAAGTCTCAGCTTGAGAAAGTGCACTAAGACAAGAGTTACCTTTTTTCTTAGCTTCAACGACTACATCCAAGTTATCATCCTTACGAGGAAGGTTTTTAAATAGAGCTATATCTACATTATTCCACTCTATTGCCATTTTTTGTGGAGTCCAACCTAAAGCTCGAAGTAAAGGTACAGCTAAATAAGCAACTGTTTCAAATTCAGAGGGATTTTGATATTTTTGATACCATTTTGCAATTCGTATTAATTCATCAATCTCTTTTGTTAAGATATCTATTGATGTACTTGATACACCATAGTCAAATAATGACTCTGATACATCCTCAAAACAGACATTGTCTCCCCCCTCAGAAAGAGGTAGTTTATTTAATTCAGGCATATTTTGCGTGTCTAGATTTAATGAATCAATCCATTTAATAACATGCTCAGATGTAAGTTCTTGAGTTGTATCGCCTTGCTTTAAAGCATAGGTTTCAAATTTTTTAGGACTATCCTGATATTTCCATAACCACTTAACTCGGCGTATATGCTGTAAATCCCAGCCATCAACATCTCCAAATTCATCATTCCATTCATACTTACCAACGATAACACCTACACCTAAAACCAAAGACGTTCCTAATCTTAAGGCTACAATATCGCCATCTTGCATATCTACACAAAAACGCTTTAATCCGGTAACCTTCCTTGATGACCAACCGCGCTTCCTTAGTTTTTCTGCACAATCAGGCCAAGCACCTAAATAACCTGGTCCATTCAATATTACATCCCACTTTAAGCATACGTCAGCATAGTTTCGGTCACTATCTCCTGCCGCATGTTGCCAATACATCTTTTCCTTTGTCATCAAACCACCTAAATCATTCCAAATTTAAAACATAACGCCTGCATAACACGTTTACTACTATGCAATTATACTAAAAATTGACGCCTTAAAACGAGAAACACCCG